>MIDV01000143.1:0-4767 GCA_001830245.1 Lysobacterales bacterium RIFOXYA1_FULL_69_10
CGGCTTGCGCGGGCTGTTGTTGCGGCCGCCGTTGTTGCTGCGCGGGTTGGGGATCGCCGTGTCCAGGCGGATCGGGCGGCTCGGCGCGTAGCCTTCCACCGCTTCCATCGCGATGTCGTCCTTGAGGATGCGCTGGATCTGGCGCAGCAGGCCGCCCTCGTCGTGCGAGACCAGCGAGATCGCCTCGCCCGTGGCGCCGTTGCGGCCGGTGCGGCCGATGCGGTGCACGTAGTCCTCGGCCACCATCGGCAGGTCGAAGTTGATGACCAGCGGCAGGTTGGGGATGTCCAGCCCGCGCGCGGCCACGTCGGTCGCCACCAGCACGCGCACGCGGTTGGCCTTGAACGAGTTGAGCGCCTTCTGCCGGGCCGCCTGGCTCTTGTTGCCGTGGATCGCCACGGCCTTCAGGCCGGACTTCTCCAGCTGCTCGGACAGGCGGTTGCAGCCGTGCTTGGTGCGGCCGAACACGATGACCTGGTCATTCGGGCGCGCAGCCAGGATGTCGACCAGCAGGTCGCGCTTGCGGCCGCTGTCCACCGGGTGCGCACGGTGCGTGATCGTGTCGACGATGGCGTTGTTGGCCGCCACCTGCACCTGCTGCGGGTTGCGCATGAACTCCAGCGCCAGCGCCTTGAGCTGTGCCTCGAACGTGGCCGAGAACAGCAGGGTCTGCCGGTCGCGCGGCAGCTTGGCGAGGATGCGCTTGATCGCGGGCAGGAAGCCCATGTCGAGCATGCGGTCGGCCTCGTCCATGACCAGGATCTCGATGCCGTCGAGGCGGGCGGTGCCGCGCTCGAGGTGGTCGATCAGGCGGCCCGGGGTGGCCACCAGGATGTCGACGCCACGGCGCAGCGCGTCGACCTGCGGGCCCATGCCGGCGCCGCCGAAGATGGTGGTGATGCCCATGCGCAGGTGCTTGCCGTAGCCACGCAGGCTGTCGCTGACCTGCACGGCCAGCTCGCGGGTGGGAACCAGGATCAGCGCGCGCGGCTTGCGCGGGCCGCTGACGCCGGTCTGCTTGGACAGCAGGTTGAGCAGCGGCAGGCCGAACGCGGCGGTCTTGCCGGTACCGGTCTGGGCGCCGCCCAGCAGGTCATGGCCGGACAGCACCAGCGGAATGGCCTGGGTCTGGATCGGGGTGGGCGTGTCGTAGCCCTGTTCGGACAACGCGCGCAGCAACGCGGGCGAAAGCCCGAGGGATTCGAAAGACATGTGTTGGAACTCCAGGTGTGCGATCCGCGAGCGATGTCGCGGAGTACCCGAAGCGTTCCCTTGAACCGCGCCACGAGTATTCGGATTTGACGGTGCCGGATGCTCCGGACCGTGTCGGCGCTACGAAAGACGTGCGGGATAAAGGCCGCGATCGGCGAGTCAGGGCAAGGCCTGGAACTCAGTGCGAGGCGGCAGGCATACCTGGGAAACGTACCCCTTGCGGGGAGGCAGCCGTGCGCTGGACGGCGCGAGTGTAGGCGATCCACCCCGCCGGCGCCATCGGCGCGCACGCGCCCCATTCAGTTCCACCCGGTTCCGCCCTTCTCAGCCCATGGCCACGCCCAGCAAGGTCACCCAGCCGATGGCGAACACCAGCAGCAGCGCAATCCGCCGGAACGACTCCTGCGGCACCCGGCGCAGCACGCGCCGCCCCAGCCACGTGCCCGCCAGCGCCACCACCGCGAGCAGCGGGATCCACGCCAGGTCATCGGCATGGATATACCCGTTACGCCAGTAGACCACCGCGCGGCTGAGGTCGATGCCCATGTCGATCGCCGCCGACGTCGCCACGAACACCTCCTTGTGCAGGTCGAACGCCGCCAGCGCCAACCCGCGCACGGCACCGCCCGTCCCCACCAGCCCCGCCATGCCGCCCGACAGTGCGCCGGCGACCATGGCGTTGGCGGTCGTCGGCGCGAACGTCGCCGCCGGCCGCCACAGCAGCCAGCCGCTCAGGCCGATCAGGAATACCGCCAGCAGCCGCTCCAGCCAGACGGTGTCGACCAGCGTGCCGGCCAGACCGCCGAGGACGGCGAACAGTACCGAGGGCACGCCCAACCTCACCAGCAGGCGGCGATCGATGCCGGCGCGGAACAGTCCGAGCTTGCTGAGGTTGCTGGCCAGGTGGAACAGCGCCGTGATGCCCAGCACCGACTCGAAGTCGAAGAAGAAGTTGGCGATCGGCACGAAGAACACCGACGAGCCGAAGCCGCCCACGGTGCCCGCGACCTCCGCCAGGAGGGCCAGGGACAGGAACAGCAGCGCGCGCTCGATACCCAAGATGCCCCCTTCGCCCAGCCGCCCGTGCGCCCGACCCTGCGCACAGCATGCCTCGACGGCGACACGATGCCACGCGCGTGACCTCCGGCACCCGTACGAGCGCCGTCGCCGGGGTACCTTCGATCCGCAGGCCGGCACCACGCCGGCACACCGATCCAGGCGCCCGCGGCGCCCGCACCGGACTGGCCATCCTCGTCGGCCACAGGCAGAGGCCCGGGCACGTCCCGGGCCTCTGCCTGTGCGGCCAGCGGCGGATGTAAAGACTCGTTATGACGCCGCCATGACCATCGACACCCCCGGTGCCGGCCGATCGGGTCCAAGATGCGCCGTCCGCCCCGCCGGGGCGCACCTACGCCCATGAAGCTGGAGAAACACGTGAATCTGAGCTCACCCAAGGCCCTGTTGCTGTCGCTGGCGATCGCCGGCGTCATCGCCGGTTGCAACCGCCAGGACGCCGACACCACGGCGGCCGGCACCGATACCGCCGCTGCGGACACCGCGCGCTTCACCCTCGACGAGACCAGCCTGCCGCCGGTCAATCGCTTCGCGCAGTCCGACCTGGACCCGGCCGTCGATGCGTGCACCGACTTCGGTGGCCACGTCAACGGCAAGTGGCTGGCCGCCAACGACATCCCGGGCGACCGCACTTCGTGGGGCGCGTTCGAGATGCTGGACGAGCGCTCCAAGGCCGCGCAGCGCCAGCTCGCCGAGCAGGCCGCCGCACTCGAGGACGCCAGCGGCGTGGAGAAGATCGTCGGCGACCTGTGGGCCACCGGCATGAACGCCGAGGCCATCAACGCCGCCGGCATCACCCCGATCAAGGGCCACCTGGACGCGATCGCTGCGCTCGACAGCAGCGAAGCCGTGGCCGAGTACCTGCGCACCAGCGCGGCCAAGGGCCAGAACTTCCTTTTCGGCTTCGGCCCGGAGGCGGACTTCAAGGACTCGGCCAACAACATCGCCTATGCGATGCAGGGCGGCCTGGGCCTGCCGGACAAGACCTACTACTCCGACGCCGACAAGGCCGACAAGCTGGCCGCCTACGAGAAGCACGTCGCCAAGGTGCTGGAGATGTCGGGCGTGGCCGCGGCCGATGCGGCGACGCAGGCATCCAACGTCATCGCCTTCGAGAAGCGCCTGGCGGGTGTGTCCAAGTCGCAGGAGGAGATGTCGCGCGACGTCTCGCTGTACTACAACCCGGTCACCCCGGCCGAGGCCGACAAGCTGACGCCGAACTTCAGCTGGACCCGCTTCTTCGACTCGCAGGGCGTTGAAGCGCCCGAGATGTTCTCGCTGGCGATGCCGGACTTCCACGCCGAAGTGAGCGAGATGCTGGAGGACGTGCCGGTCGAGCAATGGCAGAGCTACCTGCGCTTCCACACCGTGGACGGCGCCTCGCCGTACCTGTCGGACGAGTTCGTGCAGGCCAACTACGAGTTCTACGGCAAGACCATGCGCGGCCAGAAGGAGCTCAAGGAGCGCGGCAAGCGCGTCCTCGACACCATCGAGAGCCAGGCCGGCGAGGCACTGGGCCAGATGTACGTGGACGTGGCGTTCCCCGCCGACTCCAAGGCCAAGATGCAGGAGCTGGTGAAGAACCTCAGCGCCGCGCTGAAGCCGCGCATCGAGAACCTGGAGTGGATGAGCGACGAGACCAAGGCCAAGGCCATGGCCAAGTGGGAGACGTTCACTCCGAAGATCGGTTACCCGGACAAGTGGCGCGAGTGGACCGGCCTGTCGACCGACCGCGACAGCTACATCGAGAACGTGCTGGCCGCCCAGGAGTTCAACTACAAGTGGCAGCTGTCCAAGATCGGTGAGCCGGTGGACAAGACCGAGTGGGGCATGAGCCCGCAGACGGTCAACGCCTACTACAATCCGCTGCAGAACGAGATCGTGTTCCCGGCCGCCATCCTGCAGCCGCCGTTCTTCGATCCCGACGCCGACGCGCCGCTCAACTACGGTGGCATCGGCGCGGTCATCGGCCACGAGATGATCCACGGCTATGACGACCAGGGCAGCCGCTTCGGGCCGACCGGCAACTTCGAGAACTGGTGGACCGAGACCGACTCCAAGGGCTTCAGCGACCTCACCGGCAAGCTGGTCAACCAGTTCAATGCCTACGAGGCGGTGCCCGGCAAGAACGTCAACGGCAAGCTGACCCTGGGCGAGAACATCGCCGACCTGGGCGGCCTGGCGGTGGCCTACGACGCCATGAAGAAGGCGACCGCTGACAGCGAGGACCCGATGACCGAGGGCATGACCCGCGACCAGCGCTTCTTCGCCAACTGGGCCACGGTGTGGCGCCGCAACTTCACCGACGAGGAACTCAACGTGCGCCTGGCGACCGACCCGCACGCCCCGGCGAACTTCCGTGCGATGGGTGCACCGAGCAACCTGCCGGCGTTCGCGGCGGCCTATGAGTGCGAAGCCGGCGACGCGATGGTCCGTGGCGGCGACGACCAGGTCGTGATCTGGTAACCGCAACGCGATGAA
>MIDV01000143.1:4790-19496 GCA_001830245.1 Lysobacterales bacterium RIFOXYA1_FULL_69_10
TCCGCGCATGCCCGAGCCGTGAACCCGTTCATGGCCAACCCGGACGTGCTTGGTAGACTCCCGCGGTCATCCAGATGGAATACGCGATGCCCCGCCACGTCCTGCGCCCGCTCGCCTGCGCCCTTGCCCTGACCCTCGCCTCCACCCTCGCCGCGCCCGTGGCGCACGCCCAAGCGGCCGAGCCACCGGCGGCCTGCACCGACTTCTACGGCCACGCCAATGCCGACTGGTTGCAGAGCAATCCGTTGACCGACGGCGTCGCCTCCATCTCCGCACTGGGCCAGCTGGGCGACCGAGCGCGCCACCAGCAGGTCGAACTGCTCAACGCCGCGATGCAGTCGCCGCAGGGCAACGTGCAGCAGTTGCTGGGCGACTTCTGGGCCAGCGGCCTGGACGAAGCGGCGGTCGAGCGCGACGGCGCACAGCCGATCGCCCCGCTGCTGTCGCGCATCGATGCGATCCGCCGCTACCGCGACATCGCCCCCGCACTGGCCGCGCTGCACCAGGTCGGCATCCCGGTGGCCTTCAACTTCAGCGCCGACGTCGACCTGCGCGACCTCAAGCGCCACATCGGCTACTTCAGCCAGGGCGGCCTGGGCCTGCCGGACCCCGCGTACTACATCCGCACCGACCAGCCCACGCGCGACCTGCTGGGCCAGTACACCGCGTACGTGCAGAAGATCCTCGCACTGACCGGCACGCCCGACGACGAGGTCGCCGAACAGGCGCAGCTGGTGCTGGACCTGGAAACCCGCATCGCGCAGGTCACGCGCCCGCTGGCGCAGTTGCGCGACCCGCGCAGCAACTTCGCCCCGGTGGCCACGGGCGAGCTCGACAAGACCTACCCGAACCTCAAGCTGGGCGAGTTCCTGCAGGCGCAGTCGGTCAGCGATGACACCGTGTCGATCGCCAACCCCGAACTGTTCGCGCAGATCGACGGGCTGGTCCGCCAGCTCAAGCCCGAGCAGTGGAAGGCCTACCTGCGCTGGCGCGTCGGCGACGCGATGGCGCCGTACATGGCACGGCCGTGGCGCGATGCCAGCTTCGACTTCCGCGGCCGCGTGCTGGAGGGTCGCACCGCGCAGCTGCCGCGCCAGCAGATGGTGCTGGACGCGATCAACCACGCGGCCGGCCCGATGCTCGGCCGCGAATACGCCGCCCGGTACCTGCCGGCCGCCACCAAGTCGCGCGCGCAGGAGATCGCCACCGCGGTGCGCAATGCCATGGGCGCCGCACTCGACCGCGACACCCGCCTCGGCCCGCAGGCCAAGGCCGAAGCCAAGGCCAAGCTGGCGGCGATGAAGATCGAGGTCGGCACCCCGTCGCGCGACCTCGACTACACGATCCAGCCGATGGGCCGCGGCAGCTTCGGCGGCAACATGCTCATCGCCTCCACCTGGCACCACGCGCAGGAGATGCGCCGCATCGGTGCGGAGAACGCGGACCGCCGCTGGAACGTGCTGCCGCAGCAGCCCGCGCTGGCCTACGACATCGCCCAGAACCGCCTGGTGGTCACGGCCGCGATGCTGCAGGCACCGGTGCTGGACATGACGCTCGACACCGCGGCCCAGTACGGCAGCTTCGGTGCGCTGGTCGGCCACGAGATCAGCCACGGCTTCGATGCCCGCGGCCACCTGGTCGACGCCAGCGAGCAGGTGCGAAGCTGGTGGACCCCCGCGGAAACGGCTGCTTGGGACACGGTGGGCAACCGCGTGATCACCCAGTACGGCGCGCTCGAGTACCCGGTGATCGAAGGTATCAGGCTCAACGGCGCCCAGACCCGCGACGAGAACATGGCGGACCTGGCCGGCATCGAACTGGCGTGGGCGGCCTACCAGGCCGCGCGCCCGGACGCCCCGAAGGAGACCCGCGAGGACTTCTTCGAAGGCTGGGCCTCGATCTGGGCCGAGCACATGAGCGAAGCCGAGGCCACCCGCCGTGCCGCCAGCAGCGTGCATGCGCCCGGCCAGTGGCGCACCAACGCCCCGCTGATGAACCATGCCGGCTTCGCCGAGACGTTCGGCTGCAAGGCGAGCGCGGACATGCGGCTGGGCGACGACGAGCGCGTGGTGCTCTGGCCCTGACCGGCGGCACGCGATAGGCATGAAAAACGGCGCGGTCATCCGCGCCGTTTTTCTTTGTCATCCCAAGTGGCCAAAAGTGCGTCATCCCGAACATCACCCAGGGTGACGCACCACCCGCCTCAGCGCACGATCCGCGGCCGCGGCGGTTTACGCCGGCCGAACGGCGGGTGGCCGCGCCAGTAGCGGATCAGCAACCAGCCAAACAGCATCCCACCCAGGTGGGCGAAGTGCGCCACGCCCGGCTGCAGGCCGGTGAACCCCAGCAGCAGCGCGATGGCGCCGTAGACGATGACGAGCGTGCGTGCCTTCATCGGGATCGGCGGGATCAGCAGCATCACCCGCTGGTGCGGAAACAGCATGCCGTACGCCAAGAGCAGCCCGAACACGCCGCCCGAGGCACCCAGCGTCGGGTACGCCTGCCCGCCCTGCGACATCGTCCAGGCGCCCACCACCAGCTGGCACAGCGCCGCACCGACCACGCACACCGCATAGAACGTGAGGAAGCGCTTCCCGCCCCACGTGTGCTCCACCGGCGCACCGAACATCAGCAGCGCCAGCATGTTGAACAGCAGGTGGGCGATGTCGCCGTGCAGGAAGGCATACGTGACCAGTTGCCACGGCATGAAGCCCGCGCCCAGGGGCCACAGCATCAGCGGGCCGAGCGCGGTGTACTCCAGGACGAGTTGCAGCAGGAAAGCGACGCCGTTGGCGATCAGCAGGGCCCGCGTGACGGGCGGAAGGTTGGAGAACATTTCGACTCCCGGGGGACGCGCCATGGTATCCGCTGGAGGCCGCGGACCGCTTCACGCAACGGTCGCATCGGGGCGCGGCAAACGCCCCTCAGGCGTCGTCAGGCCGGGCCCCAGACCTGCTCGTCGACACTGGCGGCGGCACGCTGGCCACGCACCCGGCCCTGCTCGACGCGCACGCCTTCGGCCCGCAACCGGCGGCACTGCTCCCGGTAACCCTCGGACCCTTCCGGGAAGGCCACGCGGCCGTCCGAGCGCAGTACCCGGTGCCACGGCAGGTCGGCATCGGCATTGGCCGACAGCAGCCGGGCGACCCAGCGCGCACGCCCCGGCAGGCCGGCACGCCGCGCGACCTCGCCGTAGCCGGCCACGTGCCCGACGGGGATGCACCGCACCTGCGCCAGGATGCGCCGTTCCGCCTCGCGGGAGTCATCGGTGCCGGCCATGCCGGTTAGGATACGGCTCTGCCCCGCGAATGGAGCCGCCCGTGCGCAACTTTGAATCGATCCGTCGCCACATCAAGTCCGTCGGGTACCAGGTCACCATGCAGGACGACGACGTCCTCTGCATCGAACTGTCGCTGGAAAAAGGCACCCGGCACCAGGCGATCTTCCTGTCGGAGCTGGACGACGACGACGGCCGTCCCTACCTGCGCGTCAGCACGGCGGTGGCCCCCACCACGGGCCTGGATGCCCGGCGCTCACTGGTCTTCAACTGGCAGAGCCGCGTGGGCTACCTGGCCATCGGCGACATGGACGGCGTGCCCTACCTGCAGCTGTGCGAAAACCGCCCGTACGACGGCCTGGACGGCGCCGAGATCGACCGCCTGGTGCTGGAGATCGGCGGCCTGGGCGATCGCATGGAGCGCATGTTGTCGGCGGGTGGCGACCTGCTCTGAACGCACCCGCCGGCGCTCGACGCCGGCCACCGGGCAATGAAAAAGGCCGTCCCGCGAGGGACGGCCTTTTTCGATGTCTGGTGGGCGGTACAGGGTTCGAACCTGTGACCCCTACCATGTCAAGGTAGTGCTCTACCGCTGAGCTAACCGCCCGTTCGCCGTCAGACACACCCGGCGAGGGGCGCGCAGTGTAGCCCGCTGCGTGGCGTCCGGCAACTGCCCAGAAGCGCCGATCAGGCCTTGGGCGGGATGCGCAGGACCTGGCCCGGAAAGATCCTGTCGGGGTCCTTCAGCATCGGCTGGTTGGCCTCGAAGATGCGCGGGTACTGGTTGGCGTCGCCGTACATCTTCTTGGCGATGCCCGACAGCGTGTCGCCGGACTCGACCGTGTAGGTGTTGCTGGTCCATTCGCCGCCCGGGCTGCCCGCCGACGCGTGCGACTGGCCGGCCGAGCCACCTGCCGGCGTCGCACCGGCCGTTTTCACCTCTGCCACGGGCGGGCCGATGCGCAGGCGGTCATCGACCCGGCCCACGCCCTCCACGTTGCCCACGATCAGCACCGCCTTCTCGCGCGTGTCCTGGTCGCGCACGGTGCCTTCCATCACCACCGTGTCGCCCTCGAACCGGAAGTTGATCCCGGAGGGGTCGATACCGTGCTCGCGCAGATGCGTGCTGAGCGGCTTGGTGGAGCCTTCGGCGCCGCGGTCGTGGTCCTTGCCGAAGATCTTGCTGCCGGCATCCTTGATTAAGTCGAACAGGCCCATGGCGATGGCCTCCAGTGCGGGGGGAACGCGACCCTCGCACCGCGGCCGTGACGGGGCGGTCATGCCCCGTCGCCCGGTGCTCAATGCAGGGCGACTTCCTTGATCTGGCGGATCTGGTCGCGCACTGCGGCGGCCTCTTCGAACTCCAGGTCGCGGGCATGCTTGTACATCTGCTGCTCCAGCGCCTTGATCCGCGCGGCGGCCTGCGACGGATCCATCGATGCGTAGTCCGTCGCCGGCTCCGCGGCCTTGCGGCCCTTGCCGCGGCCCCTGCCCTTCTCGGCGTCGGGGTCGGCGCGCGCGCCTTCCATGATGTCCACCACCGGACGGATGACTGAGCGCGGCGTGATGCCGTGCTCGGCGTTGTACTCGACCTGCTTGGCCCGGCGGCGGTCGGTCTCGTCGATGGCCGTCTGCATCGACCGGGTGACCTTGTCTGCATACAGGATTGCCTTGCCGCGTACGTTGCGCGCGGCGCGGCCGATGGTCTGGATGAGCGAGCCGCCGGAGCGCAGGAAGCCCTCCTTGTCGGCATCGAGGATCGCGACCAGCGACACCTCCGGCATGTCCAGCCCCTCGCGGAGGAGGTTGATGCCCACCAGCACGTCGAACTTGCCCAGGCGCAGGTCGCGGATGATCTCCACGCGTTCGACCGTGTCGATGTCGCTGTGCAGGTAGCGCACCCGGATGCCGTGCTCGCCCAGGTACTCGGTAAGGTTCTCGGCCATGCGCTTGGTCAGCGTGGTGATCAGCACGCGGTCGCCCATGGCGACGCGTTCGTTGATCTCGCTCAGCACGTCGTCGACCTGCGTGGCTACGGGACGGATCTCGACCACCGGGTCGATTAGGCCAGTCGGGCGCACCACCAGTTCGACCACTTCGCCCTCGGACTTCTGGAGTTCGTACGGGCCGGGCGTGGCGGACACGAAGATCGCGCGCGGCGATCGCCCCTCCCACTCCTCGAACTTCAGCGGCCGGTTGTCCAACGCCGAGGGCAGCCGGAAGCCGAACTCCACCAGCGTTTCCTTGCGCGAGCGGTCGCCCTTGTACATCGCGCCGATCTGCGGAACGGTCACGTGCGACTCATCGCACACCAGCAGCGCGTCGGGCGGCAGGTAGTCGAACAGGCACGGCGGCGGCTCGCCCGGCATGTGCCCGGTGAGGTGACGGCTGTAGTTCTCCACGCCGTTGCAGTAACCGACCTCGGCCAGCATCTCCAGGTCGAACTGGGTGCGCTGCGCCAGCCGCTGCGCCTCGACGAGCTTGTTGGCCGAGTACAGCTGCTCCAGGCGGATTTTCAGTTCGTCCTTGATGGCGTCGATGGCGTCCAGCACCGTGCGGCGCGTGGTCACGTAGTGCGACTTGGGGTAGATCGTGTAGCGCGGCAGCTTGCGCAATGCCTCGCCGGTGAGCGGGTCGAAGGCCGTAACCGACTCGATCTCGCCATCGAACAGCTCGATCCGGATCGCCTCGTCGTCGCT
Source organism: Lysobacterales bacterium RIFOXYA1_FULL_69_10 (assembly GCA_001830245.1). Taxonomy (GTDB): domain Bacteria; phylum Pseudomonadota; class Gammaproteobacteria; order Xanthomonadales; family Xanthomonadaceae; genus Lysobacter_C. Next base: position 10,767 of record MIDV01000143.1, read on the forward strand.
CTCGGCCGGGTGCACGTCGATCACCTCGCCGCGCACGCGGTAGGTGCCGCGCCGCAGTTCGGTGTCGTTGCGGCTGTACTGCATCTCCGTCAGGCGGCGGATCAGCTCGCGCTGGTCGATGCGTTCGCCGCGCACCATGTGCAGCACCATGCGGAAGTATTCGTTGGGGTCGCCCAGGCCGTAGATGGCCGAAACGGTGCAGACGATGATCGCGTCGCGGCGCTCCAGCAGCGCCTTGGTCGCCGACAGCCGCATCTGCTCGATGTGCTCGTTCACCGAACTGTCCTTCTCGATGAAGGTGTCGCTCGACGGCACGTAGGCCTCGGGCTGGTAGTAGTCGTAATAGCTGACGAAGTACTCGACCGCGTTGTTCGGGAAGAACGACTTGAACTCCCCGTACAGCTGCGCCGCAAGCGTCTTGTTGGGTGCCATCACCAGGGTCGGCTTCTGCACCTGCTGGATGACGTTGGCGATCGTGTAGGTCTTGCCCGAACCGGTCACGCCGAGCAGCGTCTGGTGCGCCAACCCGCCCTCGAACCCCTTCACCAGCCGCTCGATCGCGGCCGGCTGGTCGCCGGCGGGCTGGTACGGCGAAACCAGCTGGAAGCGGCCCTCCTGCACGGCGGGCCTGTCGGGTCGGGGCTGGACGGCGTCGTTCATAGGCATCGGTCCCGGAGGGACTGGGCAGTGTAGCGAGCGACAGGAGATGGGGCCGGATGCGGGGTTTCCCTACCCCACCTCGCCCGCATGCCCGATTCATCGTCTTGGCCGCGCGCGGCAACCTGTACGGCGCACAGGGACAGGGACGTCACATGCGGACCCATTACGGATTCACCTTGGTCGAGGCGGTGGTGGCCCTGCTGGTGACGGCAGTGCTGCTGGCCGTGGCCGTGCCCGCCATGAGCCACGCTGTATCCGCTGCGCACGCCGGCCACGCCCGCACGCTGATCGCCACCACCCTGATGGACGCCATGCGAAGCGCTACGGTGGGCGGCGCAGAAGTGGTGACCTGCCCCTCGCTGGATGGGCTGGCGTGCACCGGCGCCGCAGACTGGACCGTGGGCTGGATCTCGTTTGCCGACATCGACGGCAACCGCGAGCGGGCCCCATACGAACCGCTCGTGCGGCGGGAAGAGCAGCTGGAGGGCGGGGTGAAGCTTCGCTCGACGCGGGGTCGGACGCGCCTGGTCTTTCAACCGGGTGGCAGTACGGCCGGATCGAACGTGACATTCACCCTGTGCGACAGGCGTGGCCCAGCCAAGGCCATCACGCTGGTAATGGCCAACACCGGCCATCTGCGCAGCGGTCGTCCTTCGACGGGCGCGGCAGAGCAGTGTGCCTACCACTGAGGCACCACTGCTTGCGACGCCATGCTTGACCCTTGCCCGGGGCGACCCTTACGATATGCGCCCCGCCCGAATAGCTCAGCTGGTTAGAGCACTTGACTGTTAATCAGGGGGTCGTTGGTTCGAGTCCAACTTCGGGCGCCAGTATTAAGTAACGCAAAGGGCCGCGGATTTCCGCGGCCCTTTGCTTTTTGGCGCCCATCAGGTGGGCAGATGGAGCCTTACCAACAATCCTCGGGATCCGCCGCGTCCCCACCATCGATACCCCGCTCGCCTTGGGCGTTGATGGTCAGGATGCCGCACTTGGTGTCGGAAGAGGCTTGCGCACCCTGTGGAACTGCCAATAGCGAGAATGCGGTGGCCGTAGGCGCGTCCTCGAACGCGACCGTGTAGTGGTCGGGCGAGATATCCGAGCTGCAGGCTGCCGGCGCCGGCGCCCCGACATAGGTCAGGTTGGTCGTGTAATAGCGCTCCATCGCTTGCGCCCGTTCCGTCAGGCAAGCCGCCGCCGCGGAGCGCCGCGACTTCACAACCGCGAAGTCGTAGCTTGCGATGGCGATGCCGGCGAGGATGGCGACGATCGCCACCGTCACCATCAGCTCGATCAGGGTGAAGCCGCGCACCCGGCGCCGGGACGGGCCCGACGCCAACGTTGGGTTGCCTTTCATGTCATTGACCATGGTCAGTCCGTTACGAGTTCACGCCAGGAAACGCGGCCCGACGCTGCCGGGTTGTTGACGCCGACGGAGCCGGTGTTACCGCCGGAGCCACCTATGCCGATGATCTTTTCGATGAGCAAGCCGTCGGTGGGCATTCCGACGCCGGTATCCACCGACCCGACCGCGTTATTCCCGACTTCGTCGTCGCTGTACTGTCCATCGCCATCAACGTCGAAGAAGTGGTCGGGCACGCTTGCACCGGTGAACGCATTGAGCGCATTGAGAAAGCCTCTGCCACCGGGAAGACAGGCATCACGCGACGGAATGATGCTCGAGAAAAGCAGTACCTGTGCGACAACAGCGGGATCACCCACGATGCGCTCGCCCTCGGCTGTACCAGGGGCTGGCGGCATGAAGTCGATGAACCAGCCATCCTTATCCGCCGGCATCTCCAAGCTTGACGATTCGAACGACCGTACCGTTCGCGTATCTATGATGCCCACGGCGCTTGTGGTGCGCTCCACCAGCGATTGGTCGCGGTCACCCACCGAGTCACCGTCATCGATGATCCCGTACATGGTCTGCACGGACGTATCCAGCGGATCGTTCGGCTCGATCATCTTGCCCGTGCCGAAGAACACCCAGCGCTTGTAAGTTGCCGGATCGATGCCGATCGAAACACCACCCGTGATGGGCTGGCGCTCGTTGTCATCATTGATCGCGATGAACAACGGTTCGGGATTGTTGCCCTGCCCCAGTGCGACCTCCCACCCGTTGCTGTTGCCGGAGCTCAGGTCGAACTTCCACATGTTGCCCTGGAGGTCACCCGCGTAGACATAGTCCACCGTGCCATTGCCGTCCTGGTCCCAGCCACGCGGCGCGGAGAGGCCGTTGTCGATACTCTCGTCGGTCGGGATGCGGGCAATCACCGATCCGGTGTTGATATCCAGAACCAAAAGTACCGCCTCGTCGCTGTCGCTATTGAAGCCGTTGCCGATGATCACGCCCGTCTGGCCGTTGTTCAACCTCGCGATGATTGGCTTCCCGGTCACGTGGCCGAGATCCGCGATGTTGGAGACGTCCCATTCGACATCCGCAGTACCGAACGACCCGGGGTCGGTCACGTCCAGAGCAAACATGCCGCGCCCACCCCGCCCCAGGGTACCTACAAGAATGTTCTTGTTAGGCGTAATCCGCTTATCGGAGACTACGATCGGCCCATCCACGAAATAGTAGTGCGGATAGTCGGGCTGGCTGAGGGTGCGAAGCCGTGTCATGTCGAGCGACCTCGGCACATAGCCGAAGAGTTCCGTGCCGTCATCCGCATCGAAGGCATGCAACATGCCGTCGTTGGCACCTACGAAGATGGTATCGCTGTCCGCCACGTACACCGGCGAGCTGTGGATGATGTCGCCCAGCAGGCTGTTCCGGTTTCTGAAGACACCATCTTCGAAACGCTCCTCGCGAGACTGGCGGCCCTTGATGTAGTCGGCCACCTGATCGCCCGTACTTTCACCGTATTCAAGGGCCGTACGCTGGCCAGCAGTCGGGAAGGTCGCGCCCGCTACACCGTTGTGCGTCAACACTTTCCTGGAAGCGAAGGCCGGGATGTTCTCGGAAGCCACCCACAGCGGCGGATCTTCGTCGATTCCCCCGCTGTCAACCGGGAACGCCTGCAGCTCACCCGTCCACTGCCCGGGTACGTACTTGGCCTGGAAGAGCTTGGTGTCGGTGCTCAACGTAGTGCTGTTGGCCGCCACGTTGGACACGGACGAGGTCCGGCCGGTGATCGCCGACAGGGCGTCCTTCAGCCCGGTGGCGAAGGCACCAGGATTGGTTGCCGCCACGAACTCGCCACGGCTGTTCACCGCTGCGTGCCAGAGATCATCGATGCGATGTTCGTCTTCGTTGTCCAAAGGGTTCGGCCAGCTGATCTCGCCGGACCTCAACCGCACCAGGTCAGTTGCTGGGTTCAACGTCCCGCGCAGGCCGATGGAGATGCCGAAGGTGACCATGTGCTGCCAGAACGCCGGGTTGGCCGAAGAGACCGGCACGATGTTGTCCAAGTCGTCGCGCAGATCGTTCTTCCAGTAATGCATGGCGATATCCGCCAGCGTCCTGGTGTGGTTATCCGAATATGGTGTCTCTGCCTGATACGTGTAGCTGGCATCCTTGGGCCCGGTGATGGTGGGGCCATCGGTGTTATCCGCGTTGCCTACGTTCGCAGCGCCGTCGGTGTTGTTCCAGAATCCGTCCGTCGTCAGGATCGAGAAGTTCTGGCGGCAGGCGAACTGGCTGCCGTCAGTGTTCATCATTCCGCCGTTGGGGCCATCGTCGCTGCTGTCGCTGTAGTACTCGCCTGCACGCGTCAACGCAGGCAACAGCGGAGTCACGCCATTGCCCTCCGCTGCGAAGAGCCGCTCGAACCATGCATTCCGGCTTGACCCTTCGAACAGCGCGTTGTTGCCATCCCCGACCGGGATCGCAAGTGCATTTCGGTTCCAGATAGTGTCGAACCCCACCCGAAACCGTGAACCGTCCAGGCTATTGAACGCCTCGGCTGCACCGGCTTTCGCGACCTTCATGCGGGTACGGTGATATGAGAACCAGATCGCGTAGTTCCGCCGCTCCTCGCTCTGGCTACGCCCAGTGGGGGTGGCGTCGGTGCAGTTGGTCCAGTTGTCACCATTCCAACTGCATCGCTGGACGTCCTCTCCGCTCGTTATCCGGAACCGGTAGAAGTCATTCGCCGAATCAAGCACGTCCGGGTCGGTGATTGCCTGGTTCCTAGGCACGTAGTAGTACTGGACGCCGCCACATACCCAATACCACGCGCCGTTCTGTCTCGACGCTTGGCAACTTTCGTCATCGGACAAGTCGATTGGTTTGCCGGCCAGACTGAAGTCAGCATACGCGGCGTTGTAGGACGTGCCACCCGCCATGCGTGTACCGTCGGCCTGCATCCATGCCTGGTAGTCGATTCGCGGGTCGTAATAGATTGAGTTGTGGATGTAGGAGCGGCTCTGGAGGTTGAGCGGGAGACCGTTGCTGTTGACGGGCATTCGCTGCCACGTCATCGACCCCGAATCGTCCAGGATGAACAGGATGTTGGGCGCCACGCCGTTTGCCGACTGCGGTGGCACGTTGTCCACGTCCAGCGCGGCATAGGATGGCAGCGCGAGAAGCGTCGCCAGGAACGCCGCCGTCGCGCCGTTCAAGGCCCTCGGGAGGAGTCGGCGGCGCGACAGAGGCTTCGGGTCGGGGGATTTCATGTCGGCCTCCATTACGAGCCGGCTAGATTGGACTGCAGAACCACCTGCGCACGATCGGCCGCGGTGCTGCGGGCGGTGATGCGGTAACGGGGCTTGAGGCAGCTGGGATGCTGGGGGATCTCACTGTCGCAGCGGGGCCAGCTGGGCGCTTCACCCATGTACTCGATGAAAAACTGGGGCTGGATGGCGACGTCACCTACGTCAGCCACTGCGTCAGCCCAGTAATCCCCATCACGCTCCGAACGCGGTACGAAACCGGCTTCGATTTCGGCTTCAGTGGGCTGGTCGCAAAGGTTGCCGTTGCACCCGCCAGACCCGATCGCCGGGAAACCGGCACGCCCATTGGCAAGGATGGCTGCTTCGGCCTCACGCAGTGCGGCTTCGGCCGCCTGGAAGGCCAGGCTGCGGTCGAGCAGGTTCGCGCTCATCCGCTCTTCCATCAGGGTGCCGCGCAGGCTTGCAAGGCCCAGCAGGGTCATGACCAGCAGCAGGATCAGCACCACCATCAGGGCCGCGCCGGATTGTCCGCGGGGTACTCGCGTCAGGTTGGTATTCATGCGTTGCGGTTCCGCAATGTTGCGACGTGGACCAGTTGGCGGCCGATCACTTCACCATTCAGTCCCACACGGTCCTCGCCCTGCAGTTGAAGCTCGATACGCGCGGCAAGCACCTCTCCCCAGCGGGTGCCTACCGCGTTGGCATCAACGTATGCAGCCGCACCCGGCAGCAGGTAGGTGATCTGCATGTCCTCGACGCCGTCGGTGACTTCTTCCGGGGCGCCCATGGCGCCGCGGCGTAGCACGCTGCGGTAGAGCGAGCGGCCCCCATTCGGGTTGTCGCCGATGAACCAGCGCACGGCGCGCAGCTTGACGATCTGCGAGTTGTCGCCGTACTCGTAGCCGCCTGGGGATTTGTCGTCGCAATCCACTGGTACATCCAGTTTATTGGTGCAGTTACCGATGGTCCCGGTGCCCTCGTTGTGCACCACCGTTTCGTTGGTGGCGTTGGGCCCGGTCATCTGGACGATGGCCGCCTGCCGGTTGTCGCAGACCAGCAGCACGTCGTCGGCTTCCAGGTCATGCGCCGCGGTGTTGACGTGGAATACGGCAGACGTCGGGTTGTGGCTTGCGACCGTGACCCCCCGCCCTTCACCCGACATCACCTCCACCGCATCGGTGCCGGCCACGCGGTTGGCCGGATCGTCCAGCGTAAAGGCGCCTTCGGCCCCGCGGATGCCGTCCGCAAAGTTGGTAAACCAGTTGTTGGCCGGGTTCTCGAGGACGTTCGCCATTGGGATGCGGTTGGAACAAGGGTTCCCACCGGCTTCCCGAATGTCACGCGCCATCAACTCGAACGCCACGCGGGCGTTCTCCTGCACGCGGCCCAAGCTCTCGGTGGCGGTGTATGTCTGCCGGTTGGAAAGGAATACACCGATCGCCGCGCCCACGACCAGCAGGCCCAGCACGAGCGCCACCATCAGTTCCACGAGGCTCAGGCCGCGTTGCAGCCTGATAGCCTGAAAAGTTGAATTGCGTGCCATGTCAGATCCGTGTCTGTGTCACTACGGTTTGTTCGGTGTCGCCGGTGTCGCCTTGGGGCCCGGCGCGACTGTCGTCCCACTCCACGGTGATCGTGCAGCTCCCCGTCGCGTCACATCCGACTTGGCCACATGCGGTGCTGCCCATGGTGTTCTGCAGGTCGTTGATCCAGTTCGACTGATCGTTGGCAACCAGGCTGCCGCCCGCACCCGGCGGTTCGCAGGTCATCCCCATGTTGTAGCTGCCGGCGAGTGCCTCGTCCCGGTTGGCGCGCATGGCGTCAACAATGCTGTAGGTCTGCACCACTGCCTGGCTGCGTTCCAACGCACTCTGGCTGTTGCGCAGCGCGGTCGCCTGCATGGCGGCGATTCCGAGGAGCCCGATGGCCATGATCAGCACGGCAACCAGCACTTCGATAAGACCCGCGCCGCGGACAGCGCCGCGTGCCACCGGGGCGTGGAACCGGGAGTGCTTGTTCTTACCCATCTTCGACTGTCCGTTCATGGCGCTGCACATGCCCCGCCGGCATCGCTGCGGCGGCTGTTGATGCGGCTTCCGAATGCGACCTCTACCAGGCGCTCGTTCTCTGTGGGTTGCGTGGTGGGCAGGCAGACACTGACCAGGGCATCGAGCAACGCGCCATCCCCGTCCCGCGCCATACCGTCGGCGCGAAACTCGATGCGATTGCCGTTGTCGCTGATCGCCTCCGCGGCACGAACCTCCACCGCCTGCTCGGCGACGCTGACGCGCAACACCTGGTCATAGGCGCCGTTGCGATCCGCATCGGCGATGGTGATCCATTGCGCCCATTCGTCGCCGCCCGTGCAAGTGGCGCCATCATCGCTTTCGCAGACGGCTACTCGCAGGTTGCGGCGCAACGATTCCATCTTGGCCAGCTGCAGGGACGCGACCAGTTCGTTGGAATTGGCCGTAAGCCGATTGCCGTTGATCAGCGAGGTGAAGCTGGGCACCGCCAAGGCAATCATGACCGCCAGGACCGCAATGGCCACGATCAGTTCGATCAGGGTAAAGCCCGACACCGGGCGTACGTCGTGTCCCCGGCTATCACGATATGTCGCTGGTGCCACGCGTTGCATCGCCCCCTCCCACAGTTCGGCCCGCCTAACCTACGGGCCGCTCTCCTGTCGATCCAGCGGCGCCCGATGGACGGCCGGTATGTGGTCGCGGGCGGCACGGAGCCACGCACCTCCCCGGAATGCGGGCATCATGGCGTGCCGAGCAGCGGACTTCGAAATGGCTGGTCCATCCACGTCCCAGTCCCACCCCTTGGACAGCCTATGGCAAGCGCCAACGCTGATCTGGGTGGTTCTGGCCGGCTTGGGCCTGGCAACGGTCCTTGCACTTGCCCCCGGCGCAGCAGCGGACCGGGTGGTGTATTTCGGACTGGCCGCCATGGTGATCCAGTGGATCGCCCTGTTGACGCTGGCAACGCTGTACCTGCTGCGCAACGCCTTGGCGGGCACACGTCCCGTGCACGTCGCCTACGTGGCATTGGCACTGCTCGTGCTCAACACGTGGATGGTCAGTGCGATTACGTGGTGGCTGATGCGCGGGGTGTGGCCGCTGACACAGGAGAGCTGGGAAAGCCTGTTCCTGCGCCTCACCGGGATCGTACTGGTGGTGGGCCTGCTGGGCTTGGGCGCCTTTCAGAACCACTGGCGCGCGCGGCAATTGGCGGTGCGCGCCAAGCAGGCGGAGCTGGAGGCGCTGCAGGCACGGATTCGGCCGCACTTCCTGTTCAACACACTCAATACCGGCGTTGCGTTGGTCCACCAGCGCCCGGAGGAAGCCGAACGGCTGCTGGTCGATCTGGCTGACCTGTTCCGCGCCGCGCTCGCCGGACCACGAGACATCCCGCTTTCCGATGAACTCGCCCTGGCGCGTCGCTATCTCG
>MIDV01000143.1:19507-37943 GCA_001830245.1 Lysobacterales bacterium RIFOXYA1_FULL_69_10
GGAGGTGGAGGTGGTCGACGAGGGCGACGTGATCGCGGTGACCATAACCAACCCGTTGCCAAACCCGGCCGGGCCGGCGGGGCATGGGGGGCACAGCGTGGGCCTGCGATCGTCACGCGCACGTATCGAGGCATTCACCGGCGGCCGCGGACGATTGACTGCTGGCGTGGAAAACGACCGTTACGTCACCGCCATTCGGATCCCGCGCACGCCGCCAATCTGAGAAGACACCCGGCAACGTGCCCCTGACCTTCTCGACGTCCGGCTCACGCCACCACCCGATAGCACGGTTTGTACTCGCCCGCGATCTTCATCCGACGCTGCTCCACGAACGCCCGCAACAGAGCGTCCAGCGATTGCATCATGTCCGGGTCACCGTGGATCTCGAACGGTCCGTGCGCTTCGATCCGCCGCATGCCGTCTTCCTTGACGTTACCGGCGACGATGCCGGAGAACGCGCGGCGCAGGTCGGCGGCCAGTTCGTGCGGCTTGCGGCCGTGGTGCAGGTCCAGAGCAGCCATCGCTTCATGGCTCGGCACGAACGGCTGCTGGAACGCCAGCGGGATGTCGATCGACCAGTTGAAGAAGAACGAGTCGCGCTGCGCCAGGCGGTGCTCGCGCACCTTGCGGATGCCCGCCGCCATCCTGCGCGCCACGGTCGGCGGGTCGCCGATGATGATCTCGTAACGCGAAGTGGCGGCCTCGCCAAGCGTCAGGCGGAGGAACTTGTCGATCTGCTCGAAGTACGGAGCCGATGCGCTCGGGCCGGTCAGGATCAGCGGGAACGGTACGCCGGCATTCTCCTCGCGCAACAGGATGCCCAGCAGGTAGAGGATTTCCTCTGCCGTGCCGACGCCACCCGGGAACACGATGATGCCGTGGCCGATACGGACGAAGGCCTCAAGGCGCTTCTCGATGTCCGGCATGATCACCAGGTGGTTGACGATCGGGTTGGGTGACTCCGCGGCGATGATGCCCGGCTCGGTCACCCCGACGTATCGGCCGCGGCGCACACGCTGCTTGGCATGGGCGATCGTCGCGCCCTTCATCGGCCCCTTCATCGCGCCGGGTCCGCAGCCGGTGCAGATGTCCAGTGCGCGCAGGCCCAGCTGGTAGCCGACCTCCTTGGTGTACATGTACTCGTCGCGGTTGATCGAGTGGCCGCCCCAGCACACCACCAGGTTGGGGTCCGCGGGCTGCAGCACGCGTGCGTTGCGGAGCAGGTCGAACACCGCGTCGGTGATGCCCGCGCTGGTCGACAGGTCGCGGCCACCGGCGCGCCCGTCCAGCTCGATTGCGGTGTAGGCCAGGTCGCGCACCACGGCGAACAGGAGCTCGGCGACGCCGCGAATGATCTCGCCATCCACGAACGCCATGCCCGGCGCATTGCGCAGATCGATGCGAAGCCCCCGGTCCTGCTGCTCGACCTGGATATCGAAGTCCGGATAGAGCTCCTGTGCCGCGCGCGGGTCGTCGGAGGTGCTGCCGCTGGTCAATACGGCAAGCGCGCACCGGCGCAGCAGGTCGTGCATGCCCGTCGAGACATCGCGAAGGCGTGCGACTTCGTCGCGGGAGAGGACGTCCAGGCCGCCACGCGGGTAGATCCTGGCGTTGACCGTGGGGAGTCGGGAGGGGGCGGCGGTTGCGGACATGCGTTGTTCTCGTTGTTCTGTCGTTTTCGTGGCGGTGACTCTAACCAGCGCCGTGCACAAAAGAAAACGGCCGGGGTTTCCCCCGGCCGCTTGCCTGCCCAAAGGGCGAAGGTGGATCAGAACTTGTAGCGGAAGCCCACCTGGACGGCCCAACGCGACTGTCCGGTGTTGTCGTACAGGCGCTCGGTGAAAACGTCGTCGGCGTCGAAGTCGTAGATGTACTTGCCGGTATCCGGATCGATGCCCGCCAGGTCCGCCACGCGGCGGTTGAACGGGAAGCCGATCTCGGAGATCTGCCCCCAATCCTTGTTCAGCAGGTTGCCGACGTTGAGCACGTCCACCCACAGTTCGGACTTGTGGCCGTCCCAGAAACCGGGCAGTTCCTGGCTCAGGCGCAGGTCGAACGTGTTGACGAACGACGAACGGTCCGAGTTACGCGGGGCGATGCCGCCGGCGTAGCGCGCCAGGTCCGGGTTTGCAGCGAGGAACTCGAGGAACTCCGCTTCCATCGCCGCGCCGCCGGTGAACAACACGTCGCCCGGGCCGGACGGCACGTAGAACAGGTCGTTGACCTCGGCATCGCCATTGGCGTCGTTCTGGAACGTCCAGCTGTACGGACGGCCCGAGCGGCCCTCATAGAACATGGAGACGCTGGTCTTGTAATCGCCGAAGAACGCCTTCTGCCAGCTCAGGATGCCGGTGAACCGGTCGCGGATGGCGTAGTTGGAGTTGCCCGAGATTTCCTCGTTCGGGTTGACCAGCGCGCGGCCGTCCCAGTTCGAGTGCGCCTGCGAGGACGTCAGCGGGTTGACGTCGGTGGCCTGGGTGTAGGTGTAGCCGGCCATCCAGCTCCAGTTGTTCGCCATCGGCTTGCTGAGGCTGACGGTCAGCTGCTGGCCCTGACCCTTGTTGGTCGGACGCAGGTAAATGACGTTGTCGTCGCCCCAGTCATTGATGTTGGCGAACTCGGCCGGCAGCTGGCCGCTGGCACGCAACTCGTCGATTTCCTGGCTGCTGTTGCAGCGATCGCCACCGCTGGCGGTTGACGGGTCGCAGTAGTAGGACAGGCGGCCGTCCGGACCGACGCCGGTCGGGTCGCCGAGGCCGAGGATCTCGTAATGCAGGCCGGTTTCGACGCTGGTCAGCAGCAGTTCCGCCGAGGCAACGATGCCGTACCAGGGCAGCTCGTGATCGAGTGCCAGATTCGCCTTCCAGACGGACGGCTGCTTCAGCTCCGGATCCATGAGGGCCACGACCATCCGCTGCTCGTTGTCGACGATCGGCTGGTTGTTGGGGTCCGGGCTGAAGGGGTACTGGGCGCGGATCGCATCACGCTCTTCCTGCGTCGTGCCGGCGATGTCGATCTGGTAGATCTGCGGGGTGAAGCCGGCATTCTGGAACGAATTGCCGATCCACACCGTGGAGGCCGCACCCTGGAACAGGCCGATGCCGCCACGCAGCTGCGTCGGCCGCTCGCTGTCGAAGGTGTAGTTGAAGCCGAAACGGGGCTGCACCAGCTCCTGGCCGTCGATGGTGACGGTGTTGTCGAGGCCGAATGCCCGCTCGATCAGCTCGTTCTTGCGCGGCTTGTCGTCGATGTTCGGGATATCGACGCGCAGGCCGTACATCAGGGTCAGGTTGTAGTTGACCGCCCAGCTGTCCTGGACGAACAGGCCCAGGTTCTCGTGGTTGAAGTCGGCGGCGATGCTTTCGAACGACTCACCCGGCAGCGGGCGACGCGAGCTGTAACGCCAGTAGTCGCCGTTGCGGAACGCATCCAGGCTGGCAAAGGTGTACGAGCCGAACAGGTCACGACCGAACAGGTTGAAGACGTCGTTGCTCTCCCACTCGAAACCACCCTTGATGGTGTGGTCGCCGACATACAGCGTGCCTGCGCCGAACACGCTCAGCTGCTCGGTCTCCACGCGATTGATGTGGCTGAACACCTCGGTGCCGAAGTTCAGGAACGGCGTGCCGGCCGGCTCGTCCTGGTCAAAGCCCGGCTCGGTCGGATCCTGCTCGCGCAGGCTGATGCCGATGTTCGGGCGCAGCTCGCCCAGCGGCTCGCGCACCGCGCTGTAGTCGCGCTGGGACACCTTGAACTCCGTCGAGAAGTTGTCGGTCCAGTCGCTGAAGACCTGCGCGACGGTGCTCTCGAAGGTCTTGTTGTGGTTGTACCAGTAACCGTTGAACGACAGCGCGTTGGCGTTGGTGCCAGGCGTGTTGGCATCGACCTGCTCGAGGCTGCTGTAGCGCAGCGAGGCACGGTGGTTGTCGTTGATGTTCCAGTCGAGCTTGATCGCGTATTCCTCGGCCTCGGTGGTGAGGTCCGGCGGGACGCCCAGCGTGCCGATGTCCATGCCGTAGACGTCACGCGCGATCTGGGCGGCTTCGTCGATCTCTGCCTGGGTGATGTCTACGATGTTGGACGCGCCCGAGCCAATCGGGCCGAAGGCCGGGCCGGGGGCGGTGCGCACGAAGTTCTCGTAGTTCACGAAGAAGAACAGCTTGTCCTTGACCAGCGGGCCACCGAAGGTCGCACCGTAGGTCTCCTCGTCGATGAAGCCGCCGAACGGGGTGCCGTTCTCGTTCTCGCGCACCCAGTCCTGGTCGCGGAACACGTAGTACGCCGATCCTTCGAACTCATTGGTGCCCGACTTGGTGACCGCGTTGACCACCGCGCCCGTGCCACCGGCAATGGTGGTGTCGTAGTTGGCCAGGTCGACGCTGATCTCTTCGATTGCGTCGATCGACACCGGCTGGCGCAGGGTGGGCAGGTTGTTGGCTTCGAGGCCAAACGGATCGTTGGTCGACACGCCGTCGATCTTGATCAGGTTGGAGCGGAAGTGCTGGCCACCGGCGGAGATCTCGCCACGCCCCTTATCGGTCTGCGACAGGCGCGGGTCCAGGCGCATGTAATCCTGGATGCTGCGCTGGATCGACGGCAGCGACTCGATCTGCTCACGGGTTACGTTGCTGCCCGAACCCATCTTGTTCGCGCTGAAGATCTCCGAGCCCATCGCGGCGATGGCTTCAACCGTCTCCAGTGTCGTCACGTCGCCCGCCAGGTCGGCGTCGAAGGTGTTGACCTGGTTGAGGTTCAGGTACACGCCTTCCTGGGTCTCCGTACCAGCACCGGCCTTGTTGATGGTGATTGTGTACGGACCGCCGACGCGCAGGCCGCGGGCGTTGTAGCGGCCGTCATCGCCGGTAACCGCGCGGCTGACCGTGCCGGACTCGACGTGGACGATGGTGACTTCGGCACCGGCCACGGGCTGGCCGTCGGCGCCGACGACACGACCGCCGACACCGGCGGAGGTGCTCTGCGCGAATGCAGGCGCGGTGGCAAGGGCGGCGAGCAAGCCAAGCGTGAGCCGGGACAGCCGGACGCGGTTCGGATGGGTCATTACAGTGGCCTCGGTGACATGATGACGGCCGGACGGCCGCCTGCTTTGGGCAGCTGCCATTCGACCGAAGGAGAAAAAGCTTGTGGATGGTGGTGGTACAGCCCCCACCCTGGCGCGGCTCCATCCCCGCCGGGGTTAACGGCAGTTTAACATGCTAGGCGGGCCGCGTTACAGCCCGATGACAACGGTCATGTTAATGGCGCGAGTCCGGCCATCCGGCCGCAGCGTCCGTCAGGGGGCGGCGATCTGCAGATAGGTCCCCAACCCGTCCAGGAACATCTGCACGGAGATCGCCACCAGCAGCATGCCCATCAGCCGCTCCACCGCGGTCAGCACGCGACGCCCCAGTAGCCGGTAGAGCAACGGCGCGGCGAACAGGATCGCCGCCGTCACGAACCAGGCGATCAGCAGGGCGATGCTCCAGTCGACCAGCCGTGTCGGGTCCTCGCTGCCCATCAGCATCACCGCCGCCATGCCGGACGGGCCGGCCACCAGCGGGATGGCCATGGGGACAATGAAGGGCTCGCCGTCCGGCAACTCGCCCATCAACCCTTCCGGGGGCGGGAAGATCATGCGGATGCCGATCAGGAACAGCACGATGCCGCCGGCGATCGACACCGACTCCTGGCGCAGGTGCATCACTTCCAGCGCGTACTTGCCGCCCCACAGGAACAGCATCAGCACGCCCAGCGCGATGAGAAGCTCGCGCGCAAGCACAATCCGCTGCCGCTCCGGCGGCAGGTTGCGCAACAGGCTGAGGAATACCGGGACGTTGCCCAGCGGGTCCAGGATGATGAAGAGCAGCAGCGCGGCGGAAATGATGTCGGTCACAGCACCGGGCTCCATACCTGGCCGCGATGGGCGGCGCCCTCGCTGGACAGCAGCGTGACGCAGGCCGGCGCGAAGTCAGCTGCATCGCGCGCGCGCGCATCGTTCTCGTCGACGTAGGCGCGCGAGCGCAGCGTCGTGCGCATCGGCCCGGGCCTCAGGGCCGAGATGCGGACAGGTCCGTTGTGGAGTTCGGCGTGCAGCATGCCGACCAGCGCTTCCACTCCGTGCTGGGCAACGCCGTAGCCACCCCAATAGGCCGAGCCGACGCGGTCGGTGTCGTCGACCACGAAGACCACCGAGGCATCCAACGACCGCAACAGCAACGGCAGGCAGGCTTGGGTCAGCCACCAGCGGGCAGTGAGGTTGACGTGGATGGCGCGGGCGAACGCAGCGGGGTCGGTCTGCCCCAGGGGCGTCAGGCCAGGAAACTCGGCCGCGCAATGCAGCACGCCGTCCAGGCGGCCGAACTCGGACTCCAGGGTCGTGGCCAATCGCGCGTAGTCGTCCGGCGAGGCGCCTTCCATGTCCAGCGGATACAGCGCCGGCTCGGGGCCCGCCGCGGCCACCGCGTCATAGAGGCGGTTCAACTTGGGCACCTTGCGGCCCAGCAGCACCGTGGTGGCTCCGGCCTGCGCGCATGCGACCGACGCAGCCGCACCCAGTCCACCGTGTGCGCCCGCGACCAGCACGACGCGACCTTCGAGCGGCCGCGCGTCGTCGGCCGGGGCATGCGTCGCAGCCATCAGTTGTTCTGGATCTCGCTGACCATGCGTGCCAGCTCACCCGAGTCGGCCAGCTCGAGCGTGATGTCGCAGCCGCCGATCAGCTCGCCGTTGATGAAAAGCTGGGGAAACGTCGGCCAGTTGGAGAACCGCGGCAGGTTGGCGCGGATCTCGGGTTCCTCCAGCACGTTGACGGTGTGCAGCTGCGTGGCGCCGGCCTCGCGCAGGGCCTGCACCGCGCGACTGGAGAAACCGCACATCGGGAACTGCGCCGTGCCCTTCATGAAAAGCACCACCGGATGGCTGTCGACTTCGGCCTGGATCCGTTCGAGCACGGACATCTGGAACACTCCTGCAATGGCCCGTTGCACCGCATTGACGGCCCGGCAACGAGGCGAGGGATTAGAATGCGCCATTGTAATCCTTCGCACCGTCCGCGTTGCCGGCTCCGCCCGGCGACCTGCGGCGCGCCCACCCGCCAGCTTCCGTCCGCGCAAGCGTCCGATCCCCAAGGAGCCCGCCACATGGCCATCGAACTGCCCCCTCTGCCCTACGAGCGCAACGCGCTTGAGCCCCACATCTCCGCCGAGACGCTGGAGTACCACTACGGCAAGCACCACAAGACGTACGTCGACAACCTCAACAAGATGATCGAGGGCACCGAGTTCGCCGACATGCCGCTGGAGGAGATCGTCCGCAAGTCGCAGGGCGGCATGTTCAACAACGCCGCGCAGGTCTGGAACCACACGTTCTACTGGAACTGCCTGTCGCCCAACGGCGGCGGCGAGCCGACCGGCAAGGTGGCCGAGGCGATCAACAAGGCATTCGGCGACTTCGCCTCGTTCAAGGACGAGTTCACCAAATTGTCGATCGGCACTTTCGGCTCGGGCTGGGGGTGGCTGGTGCAGCGTCCGGACGGCGCGCTGGCACTGGTCAGCACGTCCAACGCCAACACGCCGCTGACCGGCGAGGACACCGCGCTGCTGACCTGCGACGTGTGGGAGCACGCGTACTACATCGACTACCGCAACGCCCGCCCGAAGTATCTGGAGGCGTTCTGGAACCTGGTCAACTGGGATTTCGTCGCCGCCAACATGAAGTAAGGCGACGTACCGCGTGACCACGAACGGCCGGGGCTATCCCGGCCGTTCGCGTTTCAGGGGACGGAATTCGTCCGCTGCGCGGGTCTCACTGCTCGCGCAAACGCTCGACGACCGGAGCGACCTGCGCCTCGCGCCCCAGCGCCCGGCCCACCCGGACCAGTGCGTCGGCCAGTTCTCCGGACGAGTCCGAACGCAGCGTCGCGTGCCCAACCTTGCGTCCGGCCCGCGGCGACTTGCCGTAGTCGTGCCAGTGGCCGCCGGCCTCGACCAGCACCGCACCGGCCTCGGGCATTTCACCGATCCAGTTGAGCATGCAGGCATGGCCGAGGTTGCGGGTGTCGCCCAAGGGCAGGCCCAGCACGGCACGAAGGTGGTTCTGGAACTGGCTGGTCTCCGCACCCTCGATCGACCAGTGACCGGAGTTGTGCACGCGGGGCGCGAGTTCATTGGCCAACAGCTCGCCATTGCGACAGAACAGCTCCAGCGCAAACACACCTACGTAGTCGAGCGCTTCGGCCAGCTGCCTGGCCTGGCGGAACGCGGATGCCTGCAGGTCGGCTTCGACCCGTGCCGGCGCAAGGCTGGCCGACAGCACGCCATCGACGTGCCAGTTTTCGGTCAGCGACCACGGACGGAACTCGCCGTCGCGACCACGCACCGCCACCACCGACAGCTCGCGCTCGAACGCGACGAACCCCTCGAGGATCAAGCCGACCTTCGGGGCCTGCGCGCCCAGTGCGTCCCATGCGGCAGCAATGTCGGCGTCGCTGCGCAACCGGAACTGACCCTTGCCGTCGTAGCCCAGCCGCCGCGTCTTGAGGATGCATGGCGTACCGATGGTCGCCACTGCCTGCTCCAGACCCTCTCGCGAATCGACGGCCGCAAATGGCGGCACGGGGATCCCGAGATCGCAGAACAGCGTCTTCTCCGCGAGCCGGTCCTGCGCCACGGCCAGCGCGCGCGGGCTGGGGAACACGGGCACGCGTTCGGCCAGCCACTGCGCGGACTCGGCCGGCACGTTCTCGAAATCGAACGTGACCACGTCCACCCTCGAAGCGAACTCCGACAAGGCGGCCTCGTCGCGCCAGTCGCCCACGATCAGGGGCGCGAACTGCCCGGCACACGCGTCGGCGACCGTATCCATCACCAGGAAGCGCAGGCCCAGCGGCGCGGCCGACAGCGCCATCATCCGCGCCAGCTGGCCGCCACCCAGAATGCCGACCGTCGTCATCGAAGACTCCCGTGCCATGCGCTTCAACGACGCGGATCGTCGTTGTCGGCGACGTCCCGGGTCTGCTTCTCACGGAACGCCGCCAGCGCGGCGGCGACACCGGGCGTTGACGGCGCAAGCATCGCCGCAGCAAACAACGCGGCATTGGCGGCACCGGCATTGCCGATGGCGAACGTCGCGACCGGGATCCCGGCAGGCATCTGCACGATCGACAGCAGCGAGTCCATGCCGTTGAGCGCCTTGGACTGCACGGGCACACCCAGCACCGGCACCGCGGTCTTGGCCGCGAGCATGCCCGGCAGGTGGGCAGCGCCGCCGGCACCGGCAATGATCGCTCGCAGGCCACGATCGCCGGCCGTTGCGGCGTAGTCGAACAAGACGTCCGGTGTGCGGTGCGCCGACACCACGCGGACTTCGTGCGGGACCCCGAGCGCGGCCAGCCGGTCGGCGGCGTGCTGCATCGTGTCCCAGTCCGAACGCGACCCCATCACGATGCCGACGAGCGGCGCGGGCGCTGTGTCTGTCATGGTTGGACCCTGCGGCAAAACGGTATTCTACCGGCCCGCACCGCTTCCGGCAGCGCGCACCTGTTGTGTCGTCGCACCGCTCCGGTGCCGCTTGCCGCCGAATGCCGGCGACCCGGCCCGACCCGTCCACGAGGCTTCCATGGATCGCAAGTTGCTCGACCTGCTCGTCTGCCCGACCACGCGGCAGCCCCTGCAGCGCCTGGATTCCGGCGCCCTCGCCGCCCTCAACGCAGCCGCAGCCGCCGGAACATTACGCAAGGCCGACGGCAGCGCGCAGACACAACCGCTTCGCGACGTCCTGACGACCCGCGACCGCCGGCTGGCCTACCGGTTGGACGACGGCATCCCGGTGCTATTGGCCGAGGAGGCGATCGTCACCGCCGGCATCGACGGCTTCCCGCAGGCATGACGGGGCTGGTCGCGCCGCCGGACCCGGCTGACGTCGCCCGCGATGTCGCACGCGCGCTCGAGGAAGACCTGGGCAGCGGCGACGTCACCGCTGCACTCCTGCCGGACACCGGCGATTCCGCCTACCTGCTGTGCAAGGAGGCGGCCGTGGTATGCGGTCGGCCGTGGTTCGACGCATGCCACCGCGCGCTGGACCCGCACGTGGCCATCGACTGGCACGTCGCCGAGGGCGATCGCGTCGAGCCGGGTACCGTACTCGCAACCCTTAAGGGACGGTCACGTGCGCTGGTCAGCGCCGAACGCGCGTCGCTCAATTTCCTGCAGACGCTGATGGCCACGGCGACGGAAACGGCGCGCCACGTGCAGGCCGTAGAGGGCACCAGCACCCGCATTCTCGACACCCGCAAGACCATTCCGGGGCTGCGGCTGGCGCAGAAATACGCGGTGCGCGTCGGCGGCGGCCACAACCACCGGATGGGTCTCTACGACCAGGTGATGCTCAAGGAAAACCACATCCGTGCCGCCGGCAGCCTGCCGGCCGCCATCCACGCCGCGCGGGACATGCACCCCGGCCTGCCATTGATCGTGGAAGTGGAAAGCCTGGACGAGCTGGACCAGGCGCTGCAGACCGGTTGCGACCGCATCCTGATCGACGACTTCCCGCCGGACACGCGCCGCGAGGCGGTTCGTATTGCACGATCCGCGCCTTATGGGGGCGCCATTCCGCTGGAAGCGTCGGGCGGCATGGAACTGGGCGACCTGCGCGCGGTGGCCGAGGACGGGGTGGACTTCATCTCGATCGGCGGACTGACCAAGCACGTCCGCGCGATCGACCTGTCATTGAAGCTGGGACGTCCGCCGGGCTGACCCGCCGATGCATCAAGCGCCGGCGCGTCCGGCGACGGCGCTACACCGGTCCTCGTCTGCGTGCGGTCAGGACACGCCCCACCAGACCAGGCCCGCCAACGCCGCAACGGCGACCAGCGCCCAGACCGCGTGAGGCACATGCGCCACCCGGCGGCCCTCACCGTCTTCGCGCCCCGCGTGGCGCACCCCGCCCACGAGGCGGAAGCGCAGGGTGTCGAAGGCGATCTCGTCGCCCGCCCCGACCAGTCCGCGTGCGACGCGGCGTCCGTTGATGAAGCTGCCGTTGCTGGAGCCCATGTCTTCCAGCAGCAGTCCGTCATCGGTCGGCATCAGACGCGCATGCATGCGCGACAGCCCCGAGTCCTCGAAGGTGAGCGTGCACTCGGGCGCGCGCCCGATCGTCATGGTGCCGTTGATCGCGATGCTGCGGCCGAAAGCACTGCCGCCGACGCCGCGCAATGCGTACTTGGGCATCGCCGGCCGAACGCTCGTCGCGCCAAGGTCGTCGTTGGCGGACACCAGTGCCGTCTCCGCGGCACCGCTGGGCTCCGGTGCGGGCGCTCCGATCCCGGCCAGGCGCGCCACCACGCCACCGAGGTCCACGGCATCTCCTGGCCGCAATGCGATCAATCCGTCGACCTGGCGGCCGTTGACGCTGATCGGCGTGCCCTCCGGCACGTCCAGCATCACGCCCTGCCCCGTCACGTGAAGCCGGCAGTGCTGCGGGTTCACACCGGGGCGGTCGATGACCACGTTGGCGCCGGGGTCAGATCCCACGCGGTTGACGCCCAAGCCCAACAACACCTGCGGGTGCTCGCCACCCGGGAATACCAGTTTCATTCGGAAGCCCCCTGTAAAGGTGGAGTGTGGCCGAGGTTGCTTGCGGCGTCAGCAAAGCGGCGTCACATTTAGCCGATGCCGACTCTAGTCCTTGTGATGATCCTCGCCGCCGCGGCGTTCAGTTACTGGAGCGCCGCGCGCGCCGCCGCCGAGCGCGCGGAGGCGCTGGGGCGCGATGCCTGTCGCGTCGCGGGCGTCCAGTGGCTGGACCAGAGCGTGCACGCCACCGGGCTGCGCCTGCGCCGGCAGGACTCCGGCCGGCTGGGCTGGGAGCGCAGCTTCCGGTTCGACTACTCGCTGGACGGGCTCGACCGCCACGTCGGTCGCCTGGTGCTACATGGGGATCGGCTGGTGTCGTTCTCCGGCCCGCTGTCGCCGGCGCCGGCACGGCTCAACTGACGGTCCTTGCTACCACCGGCTGTAGGGCCGGCCACACCGGCACCTACAAAGAGTCGATCGCGTGAGGCCGTCGGGACACGACCTGTCGCGATGATCGTGCCGTGGTGCGGCTACCGTTATTTCACGATGCGCAGGTGCCCGCTGCGGCGCGGTGTCGGCGTGCTCGGGTCGTCGTCGCCGTCGTCCGTGGCGGCCGGGACGGCGGTGAGCTGCACGGGCGCGTCGTGGTCCGACGGCGCATCTGCGTCCTGTCCGTCCACATCCCCGGAGGCCGTGCCTCCTGCGACCGCGTCCTCGGGCAGCGCCATGCCCTGCCCGGTCTCGCGCGCGTAGATCGCGAGCACCGCACCCACCGGGACCGATACGGCGTGGCTGACGCCACCGAAGCGGGCGCTGAAACGGATCAGTTCGTTGTCCATCTCCAGGCGCGACACCGCGCGCTCGGCGATGTTGAGCACGATCTTCCCTTCCTTGACCGCATGCATCGGCACCTGCACGCCGGGCCGGGTCGCATCCACGAGCACGTGGGGAGTCATGCCGTTGTCGGCAATCCACTCGTACAGCGCCCGCAGCAGGTACGGGCGGTGGCTGGTCATGGTCGCGGTGTCGTCACTCATGCAGGGAAGTTTAGAACACCGCGCACATGCATGGCGCCGGATCCAGCGCGCAAACGAAATGCGGCGCGCAAACGAAATGCGGCGCGCCTGGGCGCGCCGCATTCGGGAAACGGACCGGCCGGCCGCTCAGGTAGGGAGGTCGCGCAGCTTGCGCTCTTCATCCGTCAGGCTGCGGGTGAAACCCGGGTTCCGGAAGATCCGGTTGCCGTAGTCCTCGATCGCCTTGCCGTCCTTCGGCAATGGCACGCCCAGCGCCGGAAGGCGCCAGATGATCGGGGCCATCGCGCAGTCAGCCAGGCTCATCTCGGTGTTGAGGAAGAACTTGAACGCCTTGAACAGCGGCACCGACGCGGTCAGCAGTTCCTTCAGACGCTTGCGGCCGGCATCGGCCTGCGCCTTGTTGCCCAACTGGATGGCCTGCACCTGGGGCACCCAGTCGTGCTCGAGCCGCAGCATGCCCAGCCGCAGGCGCGCGCGGGACAGCGGGTCGACCGGCATCAGCGGCGGGTGCGGGTAGCGCTCGTCGAGGTACTCACTGACAACGCTGGCCGCGTAGAGCACCAGGTCGCGCTCGACCAGGGTCGGCACCGAGTGGTACGGATTGAGGTCGATCAGGTCTTCGGGCGGGTTCTGCGGGTCGACCGGAATCAGGTCGTAGGTAACGCCCTTGGCCGCCAGCACCAGGCGGACCCGGTGGCACAGCACGCAATCGGTTGAGGAAAACAGGGTCAGGGCATTACGCATACGTGGGCTCGCCGCCATCATCGACCTCTCCAGCCACCGGAATCCGCCGGTCGGCAAGACGCCGCCCACCCCGTGTGAGCAGTCGTCGCGGCCTCGATCACGCTGCGGTCCGGTGGTGCGGATGCCGCCACCCGTCGGGGTGGCGGCCGCCCACCGGGCCTGCCGTCAGTGCTTCACGTCGCGCCAGTACTCGCTCTTGAGCAACCACGCGAAGAAGGTGAACAGCACCAGGAACAGGATCACCCAGACGCCCATGCTCTGGCGCTTGAGCGCGGCCGGTTCGCCGGCGTACTCGAGGAATGCAGTGATGTCGCGGGCGGCCTGGTCGAAGTTTTCCGCGTCCAGTTGGCCCGCGCTCTTTACTTCCAGCCCCACGACCGGGCGTTCGCCGCCGGCCGCTTCGTCCGCCTCGCCGTAAACCGCGTGCTGCAGGCCCTGCAGCTCCCACAGCGGGTTGGGCATCGACACGTTCGGAAACAGCTTGTTGTTCCAGCCCAGTGGCTGGTTCTCGTCCAGGTAGAACGACTTGAGGTAGGTGTAGATCCAGTTCGGGCCGCGCACGCGCGAGATCAGGCTGAGGTCCGGCGGCATCTTGCCGAACCAGTCCTCGGCGTGATCGGCCGTCATGCTGACCTGGACCTGCTCGCCGAACTTGGCGCCGGTGAAGTTGAGGTTGTTCATCACCTCTTCTTCGGACAGGTCAAGGTCCTCGGCGATGCGCGAGTACCGCAGGTACTTGAGCGAATGGCAGGCCGAGCAGTAGTTCATGTACAGCTGGGCGCCCCGCTGCAGCGACGCCTGGTCGCTCAGGTCGGTGCCGGCCTGCTCGACATCGCCACCGGTGGCAGCCCATGCGCTGGCCGACACCAGCAGCCCGGCGGCCACCGCGACCAGCCGGCCGACCCAGCGGCGCTGGAAGGAAGTAGGCGTCTTGTTAGTCATGCATCGTCACCCGTTCCGGCACCGGCTTGGTCTTGTCGATCTTGGTCCACAGCGGCATCGTGATGAAGAAAGCGAAGTAGAGGAAGGTCAGGACGCGTCCGACGATGGTTTCCACCGGGTCGGTACCCGGGCCGGCGCCGATCTTGCCCAGCCACACGAAGCACACCACCAGCATCGCCAGCATCGCCTTGGTGATCCAGCCGCGGTAGCGCACCGACTTGACCTTGGCACGGTCCAGCCACGGCACCAGGAACAGGATGGCGATCGCACCGAACATCACCAGCACGCCACCCAGCTTGTCGGGCACCACGCGCAACATCGCGTAGTACGGGGTGTAGTACCAGACGGGCTTGATGTGCGCGGGCGTCACGAGGCGGTTGGCCTCGGTGAAGTTGTCGTGCTCGAGGAACCAGCCGCCGAACGCGGGTGCGAAGAAGATGATGAACGCGGCCAGGATCAGGAAGAAGCCGACGTACATCGTGTCCTTGACCGTGTAGTACGGATGGAACGGGATGCCGTCGGTGGGCGCGGTCGGCGACCAGCGGTTGCCCTTCGGGCCCTTCTTGATCTCGACGCCGTCGGGGTTGTTCGACCCGACCTCGTGCAGCGCGCCCAGGTGCAGCACCACCAAAAGCAGCAGCACCAGCGGCAGCGCGATCACGTGCAGCGCGAAGAACCGGTTGAGCGTGGCATCGCCGGGCAGGTAGTCGCCCATGATCCACTCGACCAGACCACCACCGATCACCGGAATCGCGCCGAACAGCGAGATGATCACCTTGGCGCCCCAGAAGGACATCTGGCCCCACGGCAGCACGTAGCCCAGGAACGCCTCGGCCATCAGCACCAGGTAGATCAGCATGCCGAGGATCCACACCAGCTCGCGCGGCTTCTTGTACGAGCCGTACATCAGGCCGCGGAACATGTGGATGTAGACGACCACGAAGAACAGCGACGCGCCCGTGGAGTGCATGTAGCGGATCAGCCAGCCCCACTGCACGTCGCGCATGATGTACTCGACCGAGGCGAAGGCTTCCGCCGCGCTCGGCTTGTAGTGCATCGTCAGGAAGATGCCGGTGACGATCTGGTTGACCAGCACCACCAGCGAAAGCACGCCGAAGATGTACCAGATGTTGAAGTTCTTCGGCGCGTAGTACTCGGTCATGTGCTTGCGGTACATCGGCATCAATGCCGGTGCACGCTCGTTGACCCAGTTCATCACGCCGTCGGCGCTGCGGGTAATGATGTTGGACATGGCTTACGCGGCCCCTTGCGGATCGACGCCGATGACGATCGTGTTGTCGTCGACATAGTGGTGCGGCGGCACGATCAGGTTGGTCGGCGCCGGCACGCCCGAATACACGCGGCCTGCCATGTCGAACTTCGACTTGTGGCACGGGCAGAAATAGCCGCCCTTCCACTGCGCGTCGAACGGCTGCGGCGCGATCTGGGCAACCATTTCCGGCGAGCAGCCAAGGTGCGTGCAAAGGCCCACCAGCACGGAGACTTCCGGCTTGATCGAGCGCAGCTCGTTGGCGGCGTACTCCGGCTGCTGCTCCGGGTTCTGCGACGCCGGATCG
Organism: Lysobacterales bacterium RIFOXYA1_FULL_69_10; assembly: GCA_001830245.1. Taxonomy (GTDB): domain Bacteria; phylum Pseudomonadota; class Gammaproteobacteria; order Xanthomonadales; family Xanthomonadaceae; genus Lysobacter_C. Next base: position 35,375 of record MIDV01000143.1, read on the forward strand.
CTCAGCTGGTCATCCAGGGTCGGCAGCGCCTGCAGCACGGCCGGCGAGCGTCGGACGATCCAGATCGGCTGGCCACGCCATTCCAGGACAAGGCGCTGCCCTTCCTCGAGTGCGCTGATGTCGGCCGTGACCGGCGCACCCGCGAGCTTCGCGCGCTCGCTGGGATTCCATGACTTGATGAAAGGCACCGCCACGAAACCGGCGCCCACGGCACCGACCACGGCGGTCGTCGCAGTCAGGAACCGACGACGCCCATGGTTGATGGGCTCGGGATGAGGATCAGTGATCCCTTGGTTGGCCATCCGGCACTCCGCAAATACTGTCTGGATATCGAATCGGGACGCAGCGCCGGCCACTGGCGACGGCTCGCGGCTCAAAGACGGCGAAGTGTAACGGAACGGTGAACAGCAGGACAATCCGCAGGACGCCCGAAACGACCCGGAAGCCCGGAATCAGCGCGCTACGACGGCTCCGCGGTAGCGGTCGGCGAGGATTGCCACGCGCTCGACGTAGCGCTGGGTCTCGTTGAACGGCGGCACGCCCTTGTACTTGTCGACGTTGCCCTCGCCGGCGTTGTAGCCGGCCGCGGCCAGGGTCAGGTTGCCGTTGAAGCGCTTGAGCAGCCACGCCAGGTACTTCACCCCGCCGCGGATGTTCTGTTTCGGCTCGAACGCGTTGCTCACCCCGAAACGCTCGGCGGTGGCGGGCATCAGCTGCATCAACCCTTGCGCGCCCACCCGCGACAGCGCATTGGGGTTGAAGGCCGATTCGGCATGGATGATCGCGCGCACCACCGCCTCGTCCACACCGTATTCGCGCGCCGCCGTAGCGATCTCGTCCTGGTAGGCCGCGGTGTTGAGCCGGACGTTGTGGAAACTGACGCCCGGCTTGGCCGCGCAGGCGTAGCAGGTCTCAAAGAAGCTGTACTGGATCGTGCGCACCGGGCTGGCGCTGGCCACGCCCTTGGGCCGCGCGCTGGAGTAATGGCGCACGCCGTCCTTGATGTACGAGTACACCTGCCCCTGCACCAGTCGCGAGCGCGACTGCCCGGCAGACACCGGCGTGGTCGGCGCCGCGTTGGTCATGGTCGGCGACTGCGCCGGGGCCGTGCCGGAGGCCGGCGAACCGGCGACGGTGCTGGCCTGGGTCGCGCTGCCGGCGGCGGCGGTGGTCGGCGGCGAGTACGCAACCGCCTTGTACTGGCTGACCGCCGAGCAACTGGCACCCTTGATGCGCTTGCTGACGTAGCTGCGGGTACCGTCGGGTGCTTCGCAACGGTAAATGGTGCCGGCGTCCGCCGTTCCGGCGGCCAGCAGACAGGCGATCCCCAGCAGCGTGATGCCCCCCCTCATGGGCGCGAGTGTCTCCTGTCCGTCCGGCGTTGCCAAGTGGTTGATTCACAAAACGCGATGGCGGGGGCAACGACGGCCGCTAGACTATGAGGCCACCCCCCTCTCCGGCCCGGATTCAACACCGCGCCCCGGAATACGCCATGACCGACACCCCGCCCGCCGCCGCGCCCCGCGGCAAGCTGTTCATCGAAACCCACGGCTGCCAGATGAACGAGTACGACTCGGCCAAAATGGCCGACGTGCTGGCCGCCAGCGAAGGGCTGGAGTTGACCAAAAACGTCGAAGAAGCCGACGTGATCCTGGTCAATACCTGCTCGATCCGCGAAAAAGCGCAGGAGAAGGTCTTCAGCCAGCTGGGTCGCTGGAAAGCCCTCAAGCAGGGCGGCAAACCCGTGCTGATCGGGGTGGGCGGCTGCGTGGCCAGTCAGGAGGGCGAGGCCATCGTGAAGCGGGCGCCGTTCGTCGACCTGGTCTTCGGACCCCAGACACTGCACCGCCTGCCCGAGCTGATCGCAGCCAAGCGTGAGACAGGGCGGCCACAGGTCGACATCAGCTTCCCCGAGATCGAGAAGTTCGATCGCCTGCCCGAGCCCCGGGCCGACGGGCCGAGCGCGTTCGTGTCGATCATGGAGGGCTGCAGCAAGTACTGCAGCTTCTGCGTGGTGCCCTATACCCGCGGCGAGGAGGTCAGCCGGCCCTTCGACGACGTACTCGTCGAATGCGCGCAACTCGCCGCGCAGGGTGTGCGCGAGATCAACCTGCTGGGGCAGAACGTCAACGCCTACCGCGGGCCCATGCTCGACGAGGCGGGCGCGGACGCGGGTGTGGCCGACCTGGGGCTGCTGATCCGCACCATCGCCCAGATCGACGGCATCGACCGCATCCGCTTCACCACCTCGCACCCGCTGGAGTTCTCCGACTCGCTGGTGGAGGCCTACCGCGACGTGCCGGAGCTGGCCAACTACCTGCACCTGCCGGTCCAGTCGGGCAGCGACCGCGTGCTGAGCGCGATGAAGCGCGGCTACACGGCGCTGGAGTTCAAACAGAAGGTCCGCAAGCTGCGCGCGGTGCGGCCGGACATCTCGATCAGCTCGGACTTCATCGTCGGGTTCCCCGGCGAAAGCGAGGCCGATTTCGACAAGACGATGAAGCTGATCGAGGACGTCGGCTTCGACCAGTCGTTCTCCTTCATCTATTCGCGCCGCCCAGGCACCCCG
>MIDV01000144.1:0-6320 GCA_001830245.1 Lysobacterales bacterium RIFOXYA1_FULL_69_10
CTGGTGATGCTGGCGCCCGCCGTCGCGCTGGCGGCGATGGAAACCGGCATCGCCACGCGCCCCATCGAGGATATGGAGGCCTACGTCGAGCAGCTTGGCCAGTTCATCCATCGCACCGGCCTGCTGATGAAGCCGGTCTACGACCGCGCCCGCAGCGATCGCAAGCGCGTGGTGTACGCCGAGGGCGAGGAGGAGATCGTCCTGCGCGCGGTGCAGACGGTGATCGACGAGCGCCTGGCCACGCCGATCCTGATCGGCCGCCCCGACGTCATCGAAACGCGCATCGAGCGCCTCGGCCTGCGCATGCGCCCGGGCGTGGACTTCGAGCTGACCAACATCAACTCCGACCCGCGCTTCGACGAGTACTGGCAGCAGTACCACGCGCTGACCGAGCGCCGCGGCGTGACGCCTGCCGCGGCCAAGAACCTGCTGCGCTCGCGCCCGACGCTGATCGCCGCGCTGATGGTCGAGCGCGGTGAAGCCGACGCGATGATCTGCGGCATCGTCGGCCGCTTCCACAAGAAGCTGGGCTACCTGCGCAGCGTGTTCGACTTCGACCCGGGCGTGCATGGCACCGCCGCGATGACCGGCGTGATCAACAACCAGGGCACGTGGTTCTTCCTGGACACGCACGTGCAGCTGGACCCGTCGGCCGAGCAGATCGCCGAGGCCACGCTGCAGGCCAGCTATCGCCTGAAGCTGTTCGGCATCGAACCCAAGGTCGCGCTGCTGTCGCACTCCAACTTCGGCAGCCACGACAATCCCAGCGCGGCCAAGATGCGCCGCGTGCGCGAGATCCTCGCCGCGCGCGTTCCCAAGCTCGAAGTCGACGGCGAGATGATGGCCGACACCGCCTGGGACGAGGGCATCCGCCAGCGCATCTTCCCCAACACCACGTTGACGGGGCGCGCCAACCTGTTCGTCATGCCCAACCTGGACGCGGCCAACATCACCTACAACATGATCCGGGTGATGACCGAGGGCGTCGCGCTGGGGCCGATCCTGATGGGCCTGGACAAGGCCGCGCACATCCTGACCCCGGCCGCGACCCCGCGCCGCGTGGTCAACATGACCGCGATTGCCGCGGTCGACGCGCAGATCCGCGCCGCGTTCGGCGGCTGAGCGCGAAGGCCACACGCGCATGACGGCTCCGCGCGCCACCGTCCTGCTGTTGAACTACAACACGGGCGAGCGCGTCGGCGCGGCCATTGCGGGTGCGCTGGCGCAGACGGTGCCGTGCCGCATCGTCGTATCCGACGACGCCTCGCCCGACGATTCCTGGACGCGCATCCAACAGGCGCTCGGCACCGACCACGGCCCGCACGAGGTCCGCGCGGTGCGCAATCCTGAAAACCTCGGCCTGGGTGCGCACCTGTCGGCGCGCATGGCCGAGGTCGACACCGACGTCGTCGTGCAGATGGCCGGCGACGACGTGTCGTATCCGCAACGCGTCGAGCGCCTGCTCGCCGCGTTCGACGCCGACCCGCGGGTGATGGTCGCCGGCAGTGGGTACGACAGGGTCGACGACGACGGCAACGACCTCGGCCCGGGCCGCGCGCGCGTGCCCCATGACTTCGACATCCGCCACTTCGCCCAGGCCGGCCGCTTCACCACGCTGCTGGGCGCGTCGATGGCGTGGCGGCGCGAGGTGTTTGACCGCATCGGCCCGCTGCACGCGTCGGTCGAGGACAACGCGCTGACCATGCGCGGCGCGCTGCTGGGCCGCGGCGTGCAACTGCCCGACCGGCTGCTGCGCTATACCGTCGGCGCCGGAAACCTGAGCAGCTGGGTGTTTGCCAAGGGCGACGGCAGCCAGGAGGCGTTCCAGCGACGCTACCGCCGCCTGCTGCGCATGTACCGCGACGTCGCCGACGACCTCGACGGCGCAATTGCACGCGTCGTGGAGGAGGGCACCGCGACCGACCCCGCCACCCTGCGCGCCGCCCGCCAGGTCGCACGCATGTACCGCGTGGAAGCCGAGCAGCGCGAAGCCATCCTCGAGCGTCCCCGCCATGAGTGGATCGCCCCCCTCTGGCAAGGCCTCATCCGCCCCGGCCTGCGCCGCAAGAGCGCCGAACGCGCCATCAAGCTGCTGCTGCCGCGCAAGTGGTTCGGCAGCACCCGCTAGCGTTTCGACCCCGGTTAAAGGCGACCGAAACCAAGGCCTTTTGTAGGAGCGACGTAAGTCGCGACCGCGCCACCTCAAAGGACAACGACCCCCTGTAGGAGCGGCTTCAGCCGCGAACGCCACTCCTGAAACCCGCGCCGCATCCCGATCGCGGCTGAAGCCGCTCCTACAAAAGCCGGGGCCGTAGCGAAGCCGCGCCTGATGCCCGCGTCGCCTATCCGGACATCCCATCGCGACTCACGTCGCTCCTACAAAAGCCGTAAATCCCCAATACCTTTGTAGGAGCGACGTAAGTCGCGACCGCGCCACCACAACGACGACGCCCCCCTGTAGGAGCGGCTTAAGCCGCGAACCCCACTCCATGAAACCCGCGCCGCATCCCGATCGCGACTGAAGCCGCTCCTACAAAGGCGCAGTGTGGCGACGTGGATGATCGGGTGGAGGACACCCGCTACCCGGCATCCGATCGCGACTCACGTCGCTCCTACAAAGGAACCGGACCGACGCCACGCGCCGGACTACTCGTCCTCATCCCCACTCACCACCTTGCGCTGGACCATGTCCAGGTACGCATCGGCTTCCGCCACGGAGGTGAAGATGTCGCTCATCGGCACGGCCTTGACCACGTCGAACACCTTCTGGATCTGCGGCTGCGGGTTGACCACCAGCAGCTTGCCGTTGCGCGCGGTCAGCGCCTTGCGGGCCTTGAAGATCGAACGGATGCCGGCCGAGCTGATGTAGTTGAGCCCGGCCAGGTCCAGCACCAGCGACATCACCGGCGGGTCGCCGCCGTCCAGCACCGGTGCGAGTTCGGCATCGAGTTGCGGGTAGCTGTGGGTGTCGAGCCGGCCGAACAGGGCGACGCGCTGGGTGGTGCCGCTGCGCGGCGCGGTCTGGATTTCAAGGTGCATCGCCGGTCTCCGAGGGGGTGAGGTCGAGGGTCACGTCCAACACGTTGTAGGCACCGTCGCGGACGTAGTCCACGCGCCGCGCCAGTTGCCGCACCAGGTGCACGCCCAGCCCGCCGACCGGGCGCTCGTCGATGTCGGCGTCCAGGTCCGGGGCCGGTTGCGCCAAGGGATCAAAGGGCCGGCCGTTGTCGCGGAACTGCAGGTGCAATGCCGCCTCGGCCGCGCGGATCGCGACCACGATTTCGCGCTCCTGCCCGGCATCGAACCCGTAGTCGGCGGCGTTGCACACCACTTCCTCCGCGATCAGCACCACGTCGTCGATCACCGGTTGCGCGATGGCGTGGCGTTCCATCACCGCGGCGATCGCGACGGTCAGGTCGTCCAGCCGCTCGCGCTCGGCCGGTACGCTCAGGCTGATGTCCATGTCGTGGCACCTCCCCGGGTGTCGGATGGATCGAGTGTGTCGTCGTGCATGGCCATCGCGCGGGCGATCACCAGCACCGTGATGTCATCGGACTGCGGCGCGCCGGCGGCATGCGCATGCGCACCCGCCACCAACGCCGCGCACTGCGAGGCCGCATCGCGCCCCAGCTCCAGCGCGCCCAGCAGGCGTGCCTCGCCAAAGGCCTCGTGCGCGTCGTTGAACGCCTCGGTGATGCCGTCGGTGAACGCGACCAGCGCCTCGCCCGGTGCCAGCGTGCCGTGCCACAGCGGGTAGTCACCGCCGCTGTCCAGGCCCAGCGCGCCGCCGGTGGACAGCGGTACGAACGCCGCGCCGCCGACCACGCGCAACAACGCCGGCGCATCGTGTCCCGCGCTTGCCAGCACCAGCGCGCCGGTCGCCGTGTCCAGCACGCCGCACAGCACGGTGGCGAACATGCACGCGTCGTTGCCTTCGGCCAGTTGCCGCGCTGCCACCCGCAGCGCGTCGTCGGGTTGACCGCCCACGCGCGCCGCCGCTTCCAGCACCGTCACCGTGCGCGCCATGAACAACGCTGCAGGCACGCCCTTGTCGGACACGTCGCCGATCACGAACCAGAGCGTCCCCGGCGTGCGCTCGAAGAACGTATAGAAATCCCCGCCCACCGCCTTGGCCGGCTCCAGCGCGCCGTGCACCTCGACGGTCGCGCCGCCCGCCTGCAGGCGCCGCGGCGGCGGCAGCATCGACCGCTGGATGTCGCGCGCGATCGCCAGCTCGCTGTCCAGCCGCTGGCGCGCCGCGGCCATCGCCTCGATTTCGCCCATCTGCTGCTTGATCGAGCCGCGCGCATGGTCGAACGCGCGCGCCATCACGCCGACCTCGTCGCGCCGCTGCGTGTGCGGCAGTGGCCAGTCGAACTCGCCGGCGGCAAAATGCCCGGCCGATTCGGTCAGCCCGCCCAGCGGGCGCGTCACGCGTCGCGCGGTGACGCCCATCAGCAGCCACAGGCTGAGCACCGCCAGCGCGCTGCCCAGCGCGACGGCGCGCGTGGTGTCGTTGAGCTCGGCCAGCACCAGGCGTTCGGACACGCTCAGGCCCAGCGTCCAGCCGCTGTCGACCAGCGGGCGCATGAGCGTAAGCCGGTTGGCGCCCGTGGTCGGGTCGCGGTACGTCGCTTCCGCGCCTTCGCCGGCGCGCAGCGCGGTGACCAGCGACGTGAGCCGGCCGTACGCCGGCTGCGTCACCAGTTCGTCCAGCGTGACCTGCAGTTCAAGGTCGGGATTGGGGTGGACCACGAAGCGCCGCTCCGGGCTCAGCAGGATGCGACGCGTCAGGTCGCCGGTGAGTTCCTGCCCAAGGCCGATGCGCAACCAGTGCACCGGCACGTCGACGCTGACCATCCCGACCACCGGGTCCTGATGCGCACCGCGCACCGCCCACACCGGCCGGTTGTAGGTGACGAACAGCTCGCCGCCGGTCGCCTCGCTGCGGTAGGGCTCCGACCACCACGCCTGCTTGCCGTTGCGCGTGCGGTGCCACCACGGCTCGTCGCGGTAGTCGTAGCCGCGTTCCGACATGCTCTGCTCGTACAGCGTGCCGTCGCCCTGCCGGCGCACGTACCACGTATGCCCCGGGCCCCCGGACGACAGCGCGCCCGGCTCCAGCACCAGCATCGCGCCGACGATGTTGGGGTCGGCCACCACCACCGTGCGCAGCAGGCCGTCGAGCCGCTCCCGGTCGTGCCCGGCCTCGCGTACGCCCTCGGCCAGCGTGGCCGCGGCAATGGCCACCGCCTCGAAGGTCCGTTCCATGCCGATGGCGATCTGCTCGGCCTGCGCGCGCACGCCCTCGCGCGCCTTCTCCAGCAGGATCTGGCGCGCCGCTACGTAAGTCAGGCCGATGACCGCCAGCAGCAACGCCGCGCTGCCCAGGCTGGTCCACAGCGTCAGCCGCGTGCGCAGGCTGTGCGTCCAGGCCACGGCCTCCACGGCCGTGCCAGAGCGTTCCCTGCCTGCACCCCCCGAGCCCGTCGCCATCGCGTCGCCCCGTCCGGCCGAGCCCGCAGCATCCGCGCGGGTCAGGGCAGCGTCAAGCGATCGCCGTCGAACAACCCGAGGTCTTTTTGTAGGAGCGGCTTCAGCCGCGAACCCCGCTCCATGAAACCTGTGCCGCGTCCCGATCGCGGCTGAAGCCGTTCCTACAAGAGGGCCCGACTTTCGGATCGCGGCTGAAGCCGCTCCTACAAAGGCTCGTTGCCTCGAAGCCAAACTGCATCCCAGAACGGGTAGTCACCGACGCGCTCGACAAGGCCCGCGCGCAGCGGATTGGCGATCACGTATCGCGCCGCCGCCCGCACGTCTTCCTCCGCACGCAACGCCCGATCATGGAAACCGCGATCCCAGATCCGTCCGACGCCTGGATGATCAGCGCGGAGTGCACGCGCGCTGATTCCCTTGATTCGACCGACGCAATGGCCCAGCTCGTCGCCATCAGCCAGTTGAACCAGTCCATGGAAGTGATCCGGCATCAGCACCCACGCCAGCAATCGCGAAGGCGCCCATGACGTCGCGTCACCGAGGATCCGGCTCGCATCCGCCGCAATCGACCAGCCCTCGAAATGGCATGCACGTCGCGCGGTGGTGAACGTCACTAGGTACACCTGTCCTGCGATCGACCGGCGGCCCTTCCTGAGCGCTGCGTGTCCCATCGCCGCAGCGTGGCGTGTGGCGCTCAACCCCACCATCAGCAAAACCCGCAGTCCCCTGTAGGAGCGGCTTCAGCCGCGAACACCACCCCATGCAACTCACGTCACTTCCCGATCGCGGCTGAAGCCGCTCCTACAAAGACACCCAGCCACGCC
>MIDV01000144.1:6395-21285 GCA_001830245.1 Lysobacterales bacterium RIFOXYA1_FULL_69_10
CCAAAGCCACCCCCACCCCCACTGCTAGAATCCCACCCCTATTTCCCCCATCGACAACGAGGCGCGGCCACGGGGCCGCGAGGCGCATGACGACGACGTACCAGAGCCCCTTCGACGACCTGATGCAGAACGATCCGGACCCCACCGAGACCCAGGAATGGGTCGAGTCGGTCCAGGCCGTCATCGCCCGTGACGGTGCCGAGCGCGCCCACCAGCTGCTGCAGGGCATGGTCGAGGTCACGCGCCGCGCCGGTGCGCACCTGCCGTTCTCGCCGACCACCGAATACATCAACACCATCCCGCCGCACCTGGAGCCCAAGAGCCCCGGCGACCGCACGATGGAGTGGCGCATCCGCTCGCTGATCCGCTGGAACGCCATGGCCATGGTCGTGCGCGCCAACCGCAAGCCCGGCGACCTGGGCGGCCACATCGCCAGCTTCGCGTCGGCGGCCACGCTGTACGACGTCGGCTTCAACCACTTCTGGCGCGCGCCCTCGGATGAGCACCCGGGCGACCTCATCGGCATCCAGGGCCACTCCTCGCCCGGCATCTACGCGCGCAGCTTCCTGGAAGGGCGCATGACCGAGGACCAGCTCGACAACTTCCGCATGGAGGTCGACGGCCGCGGCATCAGCTCCTACCCGCACCCCTGGCTGATGCCCGACTACTGGCAGCTGCCCACCGTGTCGATGGGCCTGGGCCCGATCGCCGCCATCTACCAGGCCCGCAACTGGAAGTACCTGGAAGCGCGCGGCCTGATGCCCAAGTCCGACCGCAAGGTGTGGTGCTTCCTGGGCGACGGCGAGACCGACGAGCCCGAGTCCCTCGGCGCCATCTCCGTGGCGGGGCGCGAAGGCCTCGACAACCTGATCTTCGTCGTCAACTGCAACCTGCAGCGCCTGGACGGCCCGGTGCGCGGCAACGGCAAGATCATCCAGGAGCTGGAAGGCCAGTTCCGCGGCGCCGGCTGGAACGTCATCAAGACCATCTGGGGCAGCTACTGGGACCCGCTGCTGGCGCGCGACACCACCGGCAAGCTGCGCCAGCTGATGATGGAAACCGTCGACGGCGAGTACCAGAACTGCAAGGCCTTCGGCGGCGCCTACACGCGCGAGCATTTCTTCGGCAAATACCCCGAGACCGCGCAGCTGGTCGCCAACCTGTCGGACGAGGACATCTGGCGCCTCAACCGCGGCGGCCACGACCCGCACAAGGTGTATGCGGCGTACCACGAGGCCGCCAACACCAAGGGCATGCCCACCGTCGTGCTGGCCAAGACGGTCAAGGGCTACGGCATGGGCGCCTCGGGCGAGTCGCTCAACCCCACCCACGGCACCAAGAAGATGGACGACGAGGCCGTGCGCCTCTTCCGCGACCGCTTCCGCATCCCGGTGACCGACGAGCAGCTCGCCGGCGGCGCCGTGCCGTTCTACCACCCGGGCAAGGACTCGGACGAAGTCCAGTACATGCTCGAGCGCCGCAAGGCCCTCGGTGGCTTCCTGCCGCAGCGCCGCCGCAAGGCCAGCCAGTCGCTGGAGGTGCCCAAGCTCGAAACCTACGAGCGCCTGCTCAAGTCCACCGGCGAGCGCGAGATCAGCACCACGATGGCCTTCGTGCAGATGCTCAACATCACCCTGCGCGACAAGCAGGTCGGCCCGCGCTGCGTGCCGATCGTGGCGGATGAAGCCCGCACCTTCGGCATGGAAGGCCTGTTCCGCCAGCTGGGCATCTACTCGCCCAAGGGCCAGCAGTACAAGCCGGTCGACCGCGACCAGCTGATGTACTACCGCGAGGACGCGGCCGGCCAAGTGCTGGAGGAGGGCATCACCGAGGCGGGCGCGTTCGCCAGCTGGATGGCCGCCGGCACCAGCTACAGCACCAACGACCTGCAGATGCTGCCGTTCTACATCTACTACTCGATGTTCGGCTTCCAGCGCATCGGCGACTCCGCCTGGCAGGCCGCCGACATGCGCGCGCGCGGCTTCCTGCTGGGCGCCACCGCCGGGCGCACCACGCTCAACGGCGAAGGCCTGCAGCACGAGGACGGCCACGGCATGGTGCAGGCCGGCCTCATCCCCAACTGCCGCAGCTACGACCCCACCTTCAGCTACGAAGTGGTGACCATCATCCAGCACGGCATGCAGCGCATGCTGGCCGAGCAGGTGGACGAGTACTACTACGTCACCCTGATGAACGAGAACTACGCCCACCCCGACATGCCCGAAGGCAGCGCCGAGGGGATCATCAAGGGCATGTACCTGCTCGACTCCACCTCTCCCTCCGGGAGAGGTCGAAGCGGCGCAGCCGCTTCGGGTGAGGGTTCGGGGAAGTCGGATAGCTCCACCAGGAAGAAGACCAGCAAAGGCCCCCACGTCCAACTCCTCGGCTCCGGCACCATCCTGCGCGAAGTCATCGCCGCCGCCGAGCTGCTCGACAAGGACTTCGGCGTCACCGCCGACATCTGGTCCTGCCCCAGCTTCAACGAGCTGGCCCGCGACGGCGTCGATGCCATCCGCCACAACCGCCTGCACCCGGAAGCCAAGTCACCGCGCAAGCCGTACGTCACCCAGCTGCTGGAAAAGCAGCAGGGCCCGGCCATCGCCGCCACCGACTACATCCGTGTGTATGCGGACCAGATCCGCGAGTTCGTGCCGATGCGCTACACCGTGCTGGGCACCGACGGCTTCGGCCGCTCCGACACGCGTGCCAACCTGCGCCGGCACTTCGAGGTGGATCGCCATTACATCGCCCTGGCGGCGATCGAGGCGCTGGCGGCGGAGGGGAAGATGAGCGCGAAGGACGTGGCGCGGGCGGTGAAGCAGTACAGGATTGATTCGGAGAAGCCGAATCCGATTGGGGTTTGATACCAGAAGCTCCCGCAGGAGGGGGCTTTTTTTGACGAAGGGGGTGATCGGAACACCGTTACGACGCGGTCTAGAGCAGGCTGTTCCTTATGGCCGAAAAGATCAGCCCCGAAGTTCGTTCACGGATGATGTGTGGCATTCGTGGCGCCAACACCAAGCCGGAACTTCTGGTGCGGCGCCATCTGCATCGGGCCGGTTTACGATTTCGGCTCTTTGCCAAGGATCTTCCCGGGCGGCCGGACGTTGTTCTTCCCAAGTGGGGAACAGTGGTGCTGGTCCATGGCTGTTTCTGGCATGGCCACAAGGGCTGTCGCTACTTCCGGCTTCCCAAGACCCGTACGGATTGGTGGAAAGCCAAGATCGAAGGAAATGTTGCGCGCGATATCCGCGCCGAAGCCCAGCTGCGCGAGTCCGGCTGGCGTGTGGCAGTGGTGTGGGAGTGCGCTCTACGGGCCGATCCCGACGAGACGCTCTCTCGACTTGTGGAGTTCATTCGAAGCGACGAACCATCGGCAGAGTTCACCGAAAGCGGTACTAGGCCAGAGTCTCATGGATGACCGAGGCGATCTGCTGGGCCAGATAGGGCGGGACGGCGTTGCCCACCTGCTTGCGCTGACTCACCGGCGGGCCTTCGAACAGATAATTGTCCGGGAACGTCTGCAGGCGCGCTGCCTCGCGGACGCTCAGGCTACGCAGCTGCGATGGGTCGGGGTGGATGAAGTAGTGCCCGTCTTTCGCAAGATGGCTGGTGATCGTGGAGGAGGGCGCATCCGCGCGCTGCACCTTAAATCGATCGACGAAGTGGCTGCTCTTTTTCCAGCTCTCGTGGTTAGGGTGAAGCGCCACCGGGAACTCGGCCGCGCCACGTGGCGATCGACCATGCACGCGGGCGTAGGCTGCCGCGTAGGCATAGCGCATGAGGTCCGACTGCATCTGCCCACGGGTAAAGTGTTGCAGCACGCCCTTGAGACGTGGGTCGTGCATTAGGCACTTCAAATGGGCAGGCAGGGCCGCGGACGGGTTCCAAGACACCCAGCGCCCGCCGACCCCGGCATCCGGGGCCGACGCTCCACGCTCGGCCAATTCGGCGAGCAGTTGAGCCGTGGCTGCATCGGTCTTGCACGCCGCTTTTGCGGTCCTCGTCAGCAGTTTCGACGCGAAGGAAGGCCAGTCCTGCGTTTCCCTGTCGGTGAGTGAGCTGCGCAGCGGAGGCAGCCCGCCAATCATCTCGCCCACCGTCGCCGATTTGGTTGAGGGCATCAGCGGCTTGATGCGCGGAAAGTCTGGCTCCAGTACGCCGATGAGAATGACGCGGTGGCGCGTCTGCGGCACGCCCAAGACCTCGCTGAAAACGAGGAAATCGCTGGGCTCGGGCACCCGGCCAGCGGCCTCGCGCACCACCAGTGGCTCGATGCGATAGCGCGGCCCCTTCGGGCCACCCGGGCGCTGCAGTTGCTGGAAAATGTCATCGAACAGGAGTTCGCCCCAAATGCGCGAGGAAAGCATGCCGCGCACGTTCTCCAGCACGAATGCCGCGGGGCGGTAGCGGGACAGAAGCCGGAGGTAATGGCGGTAGAGGAAATGCCGCTCGTCATGTTCGGCGATATAGCCCTCGTTCCCAAGGTTTCGGGCGCGGCCGGCCAGCGAGAACGCTTGGCACGGCGGTCCGCCGACCAACACCCAAGGTGTGCCGTTTCGCCCGGCCTGTTCAGCGACGTCAGCGATGCGGGCATCGAGGAGCGCGTCGTCGTGCTTCTTTCCCAGCTCGACCTGAATGGCTTCCGGTTGCGCGGCAGTCCATTTGTCACGGGTGGCTTCGGTCCAAGGCGAATCAATCTTCCCGGCGGCGTAAGCGTAGTAGCTTTCCGGCGCTTCTCCCTGGGGGAACTGGTGGAAGAACGCGCGCGTGCGCAGGGTACGCACAGCGTTGGCATCCATTTCCGCGGATAGCGCGACACGGAAGGGTCCTTGGGTGGCCCCTCGTGGACGATACGCAGCGAATCCCTCACCCAGTCCGCCGGCGCCGGCGAAGATGTCCACGACAGGAATTGCAGGCACAGCACGAAATCCCGGGCCAGAGCGGCCGTTGAGCAAGGCCGCCAGGATGGCAAGGCGCCATACCTGTTGTCAAAAAGCGATGCGCATTCTGACGTCAAAAGGGGCGCTGACCAAGCCCGCTCCCGCTGCGCCCAGGAATGCTCTACAGTCGGGACGATTGCACATTTGCCACTGCACCGGGGGGAGGCATGGCGGTAAGGGAACTGGCCGAAGAGGTGCTTCGGCCAAGCGCGGCACGGCTTCTGGAGTCGATGCGCGATATCGGGTACTCCTTTGAAAGCGCCTTGGCTGACATTGTGGATAACAGCATCTCGGCTGGTGCCACGCACATCGCCATCGTCAACGATCTGGATGGCCTAGGGCGGCCCTACCTAGGCATTCTCGATGATGGGCGGGGAATGGACCCCGACGAACTGACCGAGGCCATGCGCCACGGCAGTCGAAGCCCGAGCGAAGTGAGAGCGGAGGGCGACCTCGGCCGGTTTGGTCTGGGGATGAAAACAGCCTCGTTTTCCCAAGCTCGGCGGCTTACGGTGGTCTCGCGAAAGGGGGGAAGGCTTGTTGCCCGCCGGTGGGACCTTGACTACGTTATCGACAACGACGAGTGGCTCCTGCAGAAGCCCGATGGCGACGAGCTGCAGCGCATGCCGCTAGTCGATCAATTGCGTGGTGATGGCACCTTGGTACTTTGGGAGCACTTGGATCGCCTTGACGCGGTCGGACCCGCTCCCGAGCAGGCCTACGCGGCGATCAACGAGTTATTTGATACCGCCCGCGCGCACTTGGCCCTGACGTTCCACCGCTTCATCGCTCCGGAATCGTCCGATGGCGTCGAACGGATTGCCATGTCGATTAACGGGGCACCGATTGAAGCGCTGGATCCGTTTGCACGACTAATGCACCCGCAATCGGACGCCCACGAGGTCGAAGTGGTCGGGCACGGTGGCAGCGACATTGTGGTGCAGGCCTTTACGTTGCCGCACCACAAGCGCCTCACACTTGAACAACTTGAACAGCTGGAACTGGGCGATAGCCTCGTGCAGACCCAAGGTCTGTATGTATACCGGGCCCGGCGGTTAATTGCGGGCGGCACGTGGCTGGGGCTGGCGCGCAAGGCCGAGTTGACAAAGCTTCTGCGTGTCCGCGTCGATGTCCCCACTTCACTTGATGCCGAATGGAGCATCGACGTTCGAAAGTCCCGGGTCCGCACACCAGCGGTGATCCGCGATCGTCTGCGACCCCTGATCCGGCGTATGACCGAATCGGCCAAGCGCCCTTACACCTATCGCGGCACCAAGCAGGCTGCAGCTGCCGGGCTGCCCCTGTGGGAGCGCGTCGAGGAGCGGGGCGCCGTGCGCTATCAAATCCGACGCGAGCATCCTCTGATTTCCACGTTGCAGGAGTCCGTCGGCACGCACGCCGCAGTCGAGCCGCTGTTATTGGCGATGGAAACAACACTGCCCATCGAGGCCTTGTTCGCCGACGTTGCGGGCAACCCTCAGATAGTCCGGCAGCACGAGATGGATGCGGCGGAGCTTGAACAGATGCTCGCAGCGTTTGTGGAGGCGATGGCACCTGGCAAGGACACTTTGCCTGCCGCAATCGCCAACACCGTGCTCTCCACGCCTGTTTTTGCCGCCCAACCATCTGCGCGCAGTGTGCTTGAGCGCCTGCGACGCATCGAAGACTAGATAAGAGATCAAACCCGATGCTGCACCCGCAACTTCTCGATTTCGCGCGCACCGCGATGGCCCAGCAAGTGGCCCAGACGTCCGAACAGATCGAAGATCGTGTGCGAACCCTCGCTGCGCTTCCCTTCCTCGACCCGGTTCCGACGGAAGAGGATATCTGCGACACGGCCGAGCAAATCGAGCGCGAATTCC
This sequence comes from Lysobacterales bacterium RIFOXYA1_FULL_69_10, assembly GCA_001830245.1. Lineage (GTDB taxonomy): Bacteria > Pseudomonadota > Gammaproteobacteria > Xanthomonadales > Xanthomonadaceae > Lysobacter_C. The sequence continues at coordinate 13,201 of MIDV01000144.1, forward strand.
GGGTGGTCCTCGGGGCCTCGCACACGATTAAGAATCCAGGCCACAAGCCCTGGCTTCGTGCGCGTCTACATGAGATCGACTTCCGGTACTGGGACCGCTATCGCCGCTACCTGATCAAGGAAGGAATGGGCGAGGCGGTGGTCCAGAGGATCAGCGAGATCACCGAGACGATTGTCGACTTGGCAGGTGATCCCAAGCTTGAAGGTTCATGGTCGCGCCGCGGGCTGGTTGTAGGTCATGTGCAAAGCGGCAAGACGGCCAATTACTTGGGTGTGATCAATAAGGCCGCCGACGCTGGTTACCGTGTGATCATTCTCATTGCAGGCGTTCACAACAACCTCCGCTCGCAGACACAGGAACGGGTGGATTTTGGCTTTGTCGGGCGTGACAGCGACCAGATCCTCAGCCGCCAGACCAACGCCGAGAAAATCGGCGTTGGGAGCCTCTCGCCTGGCTTCACTGCAACCGCCTACACCAGCCGCGCCTCTGATTTCAGCCGGCCCCGAGCGGAAGGACTCGGCGTTCCTATCCAGAACAGCAGCGAACCGGTCATTCTTGTCATCAAGAAGAACCCGTCCATTCTAAAGAATCTCATCGAGTGGATCCGGGGCACGAGCGCCGAACGCGGTGGCCTAACGCTTCCTATGCTGGTGATCGATGACGAGGCCGACAACGCCTCAGTGGACACCTCAAGGGATCCGGACGCGCCGCGCACCATAAACCGACTGATCCGCGAGCTGCTCAGCCTCTCTACGCGCAACGCCTACATCGGCTACACGGCTACCCCCTTTGCCAACATCTTTATCGACCCGGATACGGAGACAGGTGCTCAGGGCAAAGATCTATTCCCGCGTGACTTCATCGTAGGGCTGGACGCGCCATCCAACTACGTCGGTGCGAACGAGTATTTTCTTTCCGACGACGCAGATGCCCTTACGGTCGATCTGGAAAAGACAGAGGACTGGCTGCCCACCACCCACAAGATCGATTGGTTCGTGGACGGGCTCGATGACAGTCTGATTGAGGCCGTCGACTGCTTTGTGCTGTCAAAGGCCATTCGCATCCTTCGCCGCCAAGGCCACAAGCATCATTCGATGCTTGTCAATGTGTCGCGGTTCACCCGTATCCAAAGCGACGTCGCCCAAGAAGTCTCCCGACACCTTGGAGCTTTAAAGTCCGCGATCCAGAACCGCCACGCGATGTCGGAAGAAGCGGCGCTGCGCGATCCCATGATGCGATCCCTGCATGACACTTGGGGAAAACATTACGCAGGCGCTGGGGAGGCCTGGGTCGACATCCAGCGTGAGCTGCATCGTGCCGCGGCAGCGATGGTCGTAGTAGAGGTTAACGCCTCAAGGAGCGCCGGCAAACTCGACTACCGCGCACACGCCGAGACGGGCCTTAACGTCATTGCCGTAGGCGGAAATTCGCTCTCCCGCGGCTTTACGCTAGAAGGCCTGACGATCAGCTACTTCCTGCGTAACACGCAGATGTATGACACGTTGCTGCAGATGGGGCGATGGTTCGGCTACCGCGACGGCTTCAAGGACCTATGCCGCCTGTTCCTACGGTCAGATGCCAAGGATTGGTATGGCTTCATCGCCGGTGCCACTGAAGAGTTGCGCGACGAGATCAAGCGCATGGAGCGGGCCAATCTCACGCCCATGGACTTCGGGTTCGCGGTGAGAAACCATCCTGGCACGCTAATGATCACCGCGCGCGACAAGATGCGAACGGCGAAAGACATGGTCCGTCAGATCGGATTGGCCAATTCCATGGTCGAGACTTCGGTGTTGCTGTCGGGCGATCAGGCCCGCGAGCACAACATTGCAGTCGTGAAGACGACCGTGGCAGCGATCATGGCCGATGGATCCAAGCCAGAACACGTCAATGGCGACGCCAACCAGCCGACACGATTGTTCAAACGCGTTCGAGCTGAACGTGTGGTCGAGTTCATCGAGTCGTTCAGTGTCCATGCTGGGCTTCTGGAAATGCAGCGCATCCCGCTGATCGACTACGTTCGCAAGCGGGACTTCGCAGAATGGGACGTTGCGCTTCTGTCCAGCTCCCGTTCGATTGGAGATGACGTGCTCGATGTCGCTGGGCTGGCAGTAGGCGCGCAGAAGCGTTTCGTGCACGAGCGCAAGAATGCGCTTCTGGTGTCGGGCACCAAGCGACGCGTCGCCTCGCGAGGCGCAGAAAGGCTTGGACTGACGGAAGGTCAAATATCGGCTGCCATCGAGTGGCATGGCTCGGACGTCAACGTGCCTGACCACGCCTATCGCAGGAATCGGTCGCGCCCGCTATTGATGCTTCATCTCCTGCGGGTGAGCCACAAGAACCCGGAAACGGAGATCGAAGTTCCGGGTGAGATCCACGCAGCCTACGGGTTAAGCGTTCCCCCTTTGCCTGAGGGGGTAAAGGAGCAGCTGGTCAGCTACTCCGCCAACCTCATCGCGTATCGCGAGCTGTATGGCAGCAGCATCGACGAGGAGGATGAAGAGGAGACACTGGCCGATGCGTGAGGACCCGTGGTCGAGAATCGAGCCAGCGCCTCAGGCCGTTGGGTTGCGCGTCGAAGGTCGTCACCCGCTCCACGCGTATTGGATGAAGCGGCAGGACGGGGCGTGTGGCGTGCTTTTCAAGGGGTTCCCGGTGGGTGCATTGCCGGGCGAGATGCCGCGGCTTCGAGAGGTTACGCTTGAGTGGCACGACGCCGAGCCTGCATCGTTCTCGCTGATTCTCGACGACGAGACACACAAGGAGGTCTTTCACCTCCTGTGTCGCGACATCCTCGACGCGTCGGCTCGCGCGCCAGATCCCGCTCGATCCATTGCCGCGGTGTTGCGGCGGCTCGACCATTGGCAGGCGATGCTCGCGGCCGGTCGCGCCAATGACCTAACGGAACAGGAGGTCCGTGGGCTGGTCGGCGAACTAACGGTCTTGGATCGGGTGAGTTTGCACCTCGGCATCGAGGGCGCGATCCAAGCGTGGGTGGCGCCGGATGACCACCCCCAGGACTTTGCGCTTCCGCTGGGACTGGTCGAGGTGAAGTCGCGCTTGGCGGGAAGTCGGCAGGTAGCCACGATCTCATCACTTGAGCAGCTTGAATCGACGGATCAGCCGCTGCTGCTGGTCGCAATAGAATGCGCCCCGGACGAACAGGCGCCGTCGTTGAATGCCTTGGCCGGCGCGCTGGTTGAGCGCGCCGCCGCAGCCGGAGGCGGCTGGATGGACCGCCTCGATCTGGCGCTGCTTCGTCGCGGCTATGAGTATTCCGCTCGCTACGAAACTCAGCGCTACAGAATTTCCGGCACTCGGGCCTTTGCCGTCGGCCCCAGTTTCCCACGCCTGACGCGTTCCACGACTGACATGCGCGTCCGGTCCGCGACCTATTGCCTTGACCTGACGAGCCTAGCCGAGTTTGAAGTCGATGCCCTGCCAGCCCTTGCGACCCTGTCGAGACACGTAGATGGATGAGGAAACCTTCCGTTACCGCGAGGCCCTGCTCGGTGAATTGCATGCCGAACAGCTTGCTGAAGGAGACTACCTGCGCACGCGCTTCATCGATCGGGCGTGCTCGATCCTGGAAAGCGCGGAGGAGCTGACCGAATACCACCTATGCCGGGCGCACACCAAGACGGCCCGCGGCGGCCTGGTGCAGGTGGACGCCTATTCATTCTCCCCGAGCGATGGAGTGGTCAACCTGATCGTGGCGAACTGGTCGGGTGCGGAGAATCCGGATCCCGTCCTTACCGATGAAGCGCGCCGTCTGGTCGACGGTGCTTATCGCTTCCTCGAAGGCAGCGTGCATGACCGCCTTGCCGATCGATGGGACGAGAGCAGCGACGCGCACTCGTTCTCGCGCGAGTTGTTTACGTTTGCAACGGGCGGGGACATCGCTAAGGTTTGCATCTACCTTGTGTCCGACCGACCTCTGGGCGCGCAGACCAGCAAAAGCTTCGATCTGCAACTGGGAACCACGGCCGTGGATGTACAGCTCTGGGACATCACCCGGCTGGCACGCGTGGAAGCTTCAACTCGCGGACGGGAGGAAATACGCATTGATTTCCCCGCGGACTTTGGACGAGGCATTCCGGCGCTCGCCGCCGGTTCTGATGCCCACGGTCGCTATACGTCCTACATGTGCGTAATTCCGGGACGCGTACTGGCCGGGCTATACGACACCTTTGGCGGCCGCATTCTCGAACAGAACGTTCGCGCATTTCTTGGCGAGGGCCGAAAGGTCAACAAGGGCATTCGCGAGACCCTTCGCACCGAGCCAGAGATGTTCTTCGCCTTCAATAACGGATTGACGGCGACCGCGTCGGACATTGAGTTAGCCAGAAAGGAAGATGGTGGCTTCGAAATAGTCGGGGCAACAGGTCTGCAGATCGTCAACGGTGGACAGACAACCGCGTCGCTGTTCTGGGCGCACAAGGCAGGAGTGGATCTGGCCAAGGTGCGTGTGCAGATGAAGCTTTCGCGCTTAGCAGAGGAGGGCTTTGACGACGCGGTGCATAACATCGCGCGCTACGCGAATGCGCAGAACGCGGTGTCAGCCTCGGATCTGTTCGCGGGGCACCCATATTTCAAGCGCTTGGAGACGCTGTCGCGGGAGACCCTTGCGCCGCAAAGCCCGACCACAGGCGTCAACGGCTACTGGTATTTCGAGCGCACCACCGGTGGTTATCGTGTGGAGCAGCGTCGGCGGTCGGGCCCCGCGCTCAAGGTCTGGCAAACGCTTAATCCCAAATCGCAGTTGCTGTCGAAAACTGACGTCGCGCGCTATGAGATGACCTTTGCCGGCCAGCCGCACCAGGTCAGCGCGGGTGCGCAGAAGAACATCACGGCATTCGGCAAGCTCATTCGCGAAAACTGGGAGAAGGATCCGGAGTATTTCAATGCCGCCTACTTCAAGCGCCTTGTGGGACGCGCCATTCTCACCCGCGCGGTCGATGGTCTGATCCCCAAGCAGAGCTGGTATGCAGGGTCGATTCTGCGTCCTTTATCCACCTATACGCTCTCGCTGATGAGCCATCGTATGGGCGAGCTGCACTTGGAGCCTGACTACGAAGCCATCTGGCGGGCACAGAAGGCGCCCACTACTTTTCTCGACGAGGTCATGCGCCTTGCTGAGATCGTCCAGCCGCTTCTGCAGGAAATTCCGGAAGAGCAGGTTCGTAATCGCCTGATCACCGAATGGGTGAAGCGCGAGGGGTGCTGGGCACGGGTGCAATCATGTCCGGCGCAACTGGACGTGACGTTCGCGCAAACGTTGGTTCCAGTCGCCGCGTCGGGCAAGAATCGTGAAACACCGTGGCCCGTGCGGGCACAGCAGCTTTGGCGCGATGGGAAGTGGAAGCGCCTGAGCGAGTGGAACTCAAGTCAGCAGGTGCTCACGCCCGATGAGAGCGACTTGGTTAGATGGGCGTCCGTGGCCGGGTCATTCGCGCCGAAAGGATTCCGCCTGACGAAACTTCGGGAAGCCTACGCGAGGGCGCTGGATCACGGCTTTGCGTGACGAATGGAGTTGTCGGGACAGGTTGAGAAACCGGGGTCAGAGTGATCTTTCTCGCTGCACGCTGAGAAGTTCGACACTGGACCCGTGTTCGCGCCTGAAGCAAAAGCCTGACCGGAACAAGGGGTCAGAGAACATTCGCGTTTGAAACGTAAGGGCCCCTAACGGCATGCCGAGTTATGGGACATGTTTGCGCGTGTGGCGGCTCCAGGCAGGGTCCGGAGCCTGCGCAAATGACAAGGGTCCGGTTCACTGAATGCAACCGTGAACCGAACCCCGATGTTGGGCAGGACTCCCGATGGGGCGGGAGCCATCGTGCGAGGCCTGGCTTAATGCCGGCCGCGTGCGTCCGCGCGCTTCTGGCGAGGGGTGCGAAGGATTCCCCGGTTGGTGCGTCGGTCGTAGCCGCTTGAGTTGCTGCCGGACGAGAACACGGACTTCAGGAGGCCTGCGGGGCCCCCGGACTTGGCGAGCGCTCGGGTCACGGCGTATCCAATGGCGAGTTTCATCAGCGAACGGATCATGGACAGGTGTCTCCTCTCATAGCGGCCGGGCGCAGGAATGCGCTCCCGTGCCACGAGTGTCCACCGCGGTGGGTCAACGCCTGGTTCATGCGCGCCGACGGTGTTCATCAAACCGCGGATCGCGCTGTGCTCGGCCGCCGACTGCATGCCCTGGGCCACGCTGACCTGCAGGGGTTGTGTGCCGGGCCTCTGCCGGACACGCCCCACCACACCGGCAGGCGCGGCCAGCGGGCTGCATCCATCCCCGCCCCGGCGGCGTAACTGGTCGGCGACGTTGCCCCCGCAACGTGCCCACCCAACCAAAGAGGAGCACCCCCCATGAAGTGCAATCTGCTGCTCGCTGCCGGCCTTTCGCTGACCGGCCTCTCGCTTGCGTTCTCCGCCCCCGCGTCCGCCGCCGGGCCCGAGCAGGGCCGCTGGTCGTTCTCGCTGCTGGGCGGCATCGACACGCCGGTCTCCGGTGACGTGCACGACGGCGCCGTCGCCGTGGTCCCGGACCTGGGCCCGCTGAACCCGGCGCTGGCCGGCGTCGACGCGGAGCTGCGCATCGGCGCGCGCGGCCACGACCGCATCTACGACATGGCCAGCACGTACGGGCTGGAGTTCGGCTATGGCCTGAGCGACCGCGCCGAGGTGTTCGGCCACCTGCGTGAGACGCATGCCGACGAGGGCACGGTGCAGGTCGGCGGCGCATTCGTGCCGGCACTCAACACCGAGCTGCCCGTCTTCGGCACCTTCAGCGACTACGAGGCCTGGAGCGCCGAGGTCGGCTACCGCTACTACTTCATGCAGCCCGGCGGCGCGCGTCCGTTCGTCGCCGGCCGCGTGGGCGCCACCGAAACCGAAGAGATCCGCGCGACCTTCGTGATCCCGGACGCCGGCATCGCCATCAACGACGTGCCGTTTACCGACAAGGGCTGGGTGGTGAGCGGCGGCGTGGACGTCGGCGTGCTGATCCCCGTGGGCGAGCGCTTCAGCCTGGTCGCGCAGACCGGCGTGCGCTACGTCGACGACCTGGACGGCGACGACAGCGCGATCGGCGGCCTGGGCCTGGGGTCGATCAACGACACCGGCAGCCGCGTGTCGGTCCCGGTATCGCTGTTGGCGCGCTGGGATTTCTGACCGCGAGAAACCGGGGTCAGCGTCGACGTTCGACACTGACCCCGGCTGCGTTCCTCAGGCGGGTGCTTTCCGAAGCGCCCGCCGCAGGAGTGGCCACGCCCCCAGCCAGACCGCTGCAGATAGCAGGGCGATGCACCCGCCGATCAACGTCGGCAGCAGCGCGCCGAACGTAAACGCCATGCCGAGCACGAACCCGAGCAGGTACTCGACGCGATAGACGCGTACCGCCAGCGCCGACAGCAGCAGTCCGACCAGCACCATCCCGGCGATGTCCTCCCGTCCGTAGGCAAAGGCAACCGACAGGGCCAGCCCCGCCAGCAGCGCCGACAGCAGGCGCAGCGCGAACGGCCGGTGCAGGCGCCATGCGGTGCCCGTCCGCTGGAACGCGCGGCTCGAGGCGACCCACGCCAGCACGGGCAGCACCACGATGCCCCAGCCGTTCCAGAGCGCCGGCAGCGTCGGGTCGTTGAGCAGGTGGTGGCTGACGATCCCGCCGTGCAGGTGCTCCCACGCGAGGTGCGCGGTCTCGGCCACGGCGATAAGCGCAGTGAAGCCGATCCGAAGCGTGGTGGGTGCACGCGCGTGGAGCCGATCAGGGGCGGTACGTCCGTGCATGGGGGCTTTGTCCTTCAGGCGCCGCGCGGAGGATCCGCGCGTCAATGCGACCGTTATAGGTGGCCCGAGACGGACGGGTACGTGCTGGAAGCAATGGGCGGAGAGCTACGGAATCAGTTTCACCTGCCTAGACTCGCGCTCGTTCGAAGCCAGCCTTTGACTGAAGCGCAACCAGCAACGGGGGCAAGTTCACTTGCCTGGGCTCGGCCTGCTATTCGGCAGGCCGCCTTCCGGCAGGGGGCGGCCGCGCGCGGGTGTTCGACACTGGCGCGCCCATGGCTGGGCGCACGCAACACCGCGCGC
>MIDV01000144.1:21312-44129 GCA_001830245.1 Lysobacterales bacterium RIFOXYA1_FULL_69_10
CATGCCGCGCCGCCGGCGGCGTCGCTCGCCATCACCTGCGACGCAGGCGGCGAGGTGGCGGACGGGGAGGCGCCGAATCTTCACGGCAACTGGGACTTCCTGATGGTCCCGGGGGGCGCACCGAGCTTTGGCGTCATGTCGATCGGTTTCGTCGGCGACCAGTACGGCGGCGCGCTGGTGCCTGTGAGGACCGCCCCGGTCGTCCTTCGCAACGTCACCCTGGCCGGCGATCGCATCCGGATGGTGGTCGCGTCCGCCGAGGGCGATGTCCATTTCGACGGCAGGCTTTCGGCCAAGGGCGACTTCATGTGCGGCACCGTGACGTACCACGGCGGCGCGACGTTCCCGATGGTGGCGCAGAAGCGGCCGTCCACGTACCCGTCGCAGCCGCAGGCCGAGCGCGCACGCTGAGCCAATGATGGGACTGCGGTCCATCCCTCCGAAGTATGCAGATCGGTGCGCTTGCAGCGCCTCATTGCTCTGTGGCCTACTCGCGCCGCGGGCGAGGCCCGCTGGATCAAATGGACGTTCAAAAAACTACGGAGAGTTAAGGATGAAGAGCAAGATTGCGGCCGGTGTGTTTTCGGTGCTGGCCCTGTGTACCGCCCTGGATGCTTCCAAGGACGCGAAAGCGTGGAAGCCGACGGCACCGTACTGCTACATGAACTGTGGCATCCCGATTGGAGACCTGAGCGCAAACGCGACGACCGTCGCCGTTCCAGCGGGTAGCGCCCTGGGCAGCGTGACGCTTTCGTGGAAGTGGGACTGGTACCACGGTGGCGCCATGTTCCCGTTGGCGTGCGTCTACGTGCGCGCGAACGCCGAGCCCAACTTCCGCGTTTTCCAGTGCGAGTGGCCGGGCAACCGTCACCATTCGGTCGCCCCGTGGATTGCGCCCGGCTCGATGTATACGTTCGTGCTCGCGCCGTACTCGGGTGACGTCGTCGGCTTCAATAGCGTCTTCCCGCTGCCCGGCACCAGTCCCGTTGACGTCGTCGGAATCAGGACGGGCGGCGGTAGCGGCGGCGGTGGTGGAGGCGGTGGTGGTGGCGGTACGGTGATCAACTGATCTAGTTGCGCCAGCCTCGTTGCTCTTGGGTGAGCCCAAGGGCAACGAGTCGAAGACTGCGGCATCGAGCTCCCGCGATGCCTGATCGCTCAGGCCCGAAGGCAACGTCCTCCGAATCGCGATGAAACCCTTGCAAGTTGGCGAGTTGCTTGCGCATCCGTCCCGCAGAAGCACGGAGAGTGCGGCCACGTGTAGCCGCTAAATCACGAGCCGCGCTAGGCGGCCATCCGGTGTCGGTAATACGGCCGCTCGCGGTCATCGAGGATGGCGTACTGCGCGGCCAGGTTGGCCGGGTCCGGGTTGAGCCAGGTGTCGAGGTGCTCGGGCTTGATCGGGATGATGCAGCGGTCGTGGCCGGCGGCGGCGACCTCCGGCGGCGGGTCGTCGGTGATGGCCGCAAACGACAGCAGCTCCTCGCCGTCCGGGCCGGTCCAGCGCGACCACAGGCAGGCCACCAGCATGTCCTGTGGCGGGTCGGGGCGGAACTCCAGCACGATGGTCGATTCCTTCTCGCCCGGCGCCAGCGTGCGGCCTTCGGCGGCGTGGCGCGGCACGTGCTCGTGGAAGGCGGTCAGCACCGCCACCCCGTGGGTGTGGCCGAACTGCTCGCGCCAGAACCCCTCCAGGTTGTCGCGGCGCGCGTTGTAGGTGCCCGGGTACTTGCGGTCGTAGTCGGCCGGCTTGCCGCAGGGCCGGCACTGGTAGCGCATCGGCTTGATCACGCGCTCGCCGCGTTCCACCACCATCACCGGCGCGTAATAGCCCGGGTAGATGCGCGCATCGTCGTCACCGGGCGGGCGCTTGAGCTCGGCCAGCCGCGCCTGCGCGCGGGCGATCTTCGACGTGGCGATGCGCTGGTCGTCGGCGGCCTTCTTGGTGGGCTTGTCGCCGGCCAGGATGCGCTCGGCCTTGGCCAGCCGCGTGCGCTGGGCGAACAGCTCCTGCTCCAGCCGCGTGGCTTCGGCCGACGCGTGTGCATGGATCAGCGGGTGCAGCTCGGCGGTGGCGGGGTCGTCAAGGAAGGCCGCGTCCAGGGCGCGCGGGACCTTGGCCTTGCCGTCCTGCTGGCGCAGCCAGTACAGGCGGTAGAAGTCCTTGATATCGACGGTGGCGCCGTAGCGGCGGACGAACTTGCTGTAGTCCGCGCGGATCTGGGCCGAGTAGCACATGGCGGCAGGCAGGCTGGGGGCGGAGCGTCAGGGTACGCCGCCGGGTCGCACGGGCTGCGAAGGTGCTTGCGGCCGTTGCCTAGGGGCGTGACGCTGCGACGGCACGTGTCCTGTCACCAAGAGCCAACGCGCCCGTACCCGCGAACGCGAACACCACGACGCCCTGTACGGCCAGGAACGCCGCGCCCAGCCCGTTCATCGGCACCCAGCCGGCCATCAGCGCCAGCAGGCACGCCAGCGCGTACAGCCCGTTGGACACGACGACGGCCCAGCCCGTGGCGCGGGTGAGGCCGCGTCCCAGGCCGAGCCGTGCCAGCCATGCGGCGAACGGCAGCAGCGCCACGCCGACGCCGCGCAGCAGTCCCTCGGGCAGTTCGGTCAGCGCCGCCAGGGGCGAGGCGGCCAGGCACATCAACAACGCGCTGGCGCCGGTGGCGGCGGCGTCGATCAGCAGCACGCGGGACAGCAGGGCGGGTCGGGCGATGTTCGAGGGGGTTTGCATGGCGTACTCCGGCAGTGGGTTCGGGCCGGAGTGTCGAAGCGCGAGCGCACCGGGTCGATTACCCCGCAGGTAATGTCGGCCACGCGGCCGCTTTGCTAGCGTGCGCCGCATGCAGACATCCACCACCTCCAGCACCGGCGCGCTGTTGCGCGGCTGGCGCCAACGCCGCGGCATGAGCCAGCTCGACGTCGCCGCGGGCGCAGACAGTTCCACCCGGCACGTCAGCTTCATCGAGACCGGCCGCGCGCTGCCCAGCCGCAGCCTGCTGCTCAGGCTGGCGGCACTGCTGGAGGTGCCGCTGCGCGAGCGCAACACGTTGCTGCTGTCGGCCGGGTATGCACCGATGTACCGCGAGTCGGCCATCGGGGATGCGGCGATGGCGTCGGCGCGCGACGCCATCGAGCGGCTGCTGATGGGCCACGACCCGTATCCGGCCCTCGTGGTCGACCGCCATTGGAACCTGCTGACCGCCAACCGGGCCGCGCAGGGGCTGATGGCCGGGCTGCCGGACAGCCTGCTGCAGCCGACCTGCAACGTGCTGCGGGCCAGCCTGCACCCGTCGGGCTTGGCGCCGCGCATCGAGAACCTGGGCGAATGGCGCGCGCACATCCTGGAACGGCTGCACCACCAGCACGCCAGCACCGGCGACCCGGTCCTGGCGGCGCTGCATGCCGAACTGCAGGGCTATCCCGTCGATACCGCTGACGCGCCATCCGTGCCCGACGCCGGGTCGATCATCGTGCCGTTGCGGCTGCGCGTGGAGGGTGGCCACGTGCTGTCCCTGATCAGCACGACCACGGTGTTCGGCACGCCCCGCGACGTGACGCTGGCCGAGCTGGCGATCGAATCGTTCTTCCCCGCCGATGCCGCGACCGCCGCGCTGCTGCAGGCCGCGCAGCCCCGGCACGGTGATGCGTAGCCCATCCCCCGTCCCCGGAGAACGACCCATGCACCAAGCCCGACCCGACGCCGCGCCAACGCCGTCCACCACCAACGAGACACGTGCCCTCGTCGAGCGCTACTTCGAAACACTCGGCGGTGGCGACCCGGCGCGGATTGCCGAGATGTTCGCCGAGCAGGTGGACTGGTACATCCCCGGCAACGAGGAAATCGCGCCCTGGCTGGGCCGCCGCAGCACCCGCCGGCAGATCCAGGCCATGTACGAGGAACTGCTGCGGAACGCGCAACTCGTCCGCTTCGACCTGCACAAGCTGCTGGTGGAGGACGACTTCGCGGTGGCCGTCGGCACGTTCGCCTCGGTGATGCAGCGCACCGGCCGGCTGTTCGAGTCGGAGTTCGCCGTACAGATCACCGTCCGCGATGGACTGATCGTGCGCTACCGGCTGCTGGAAGAAGGGCATGGGCTGGTGGTCGCGCTGACGCCGTAGGCGGTAGCTGTGCGCGACATCCGGTGCGCCGACCGCGGCGACCGGACGCAATGCCGGCCATGCCCGCACGCGCGGCTAAACCCTTTCCGCATCACGGGCATCCAACCCGGCCACCCACACGGATGCCACCGATGCCCTTGCTTCGCCGCCTTGCCCTGCTGTCGCTGTTTTCCACCGCGCTGCTGACAATCGGCTGCGCGCCCCGCACGGACGCACCGCCCGCCACCTCGGGCACCGCGTTCGAGAACGGCCTGTGGTTCGACGGCGAGGGCTTCGTGCCGGGCACCTGGTACGCGGTGGACGGGCGGCTAACGCGCACGGCGCCGTCGGTCATCGGGCAGCGCGTCGACCTGCAGGGCGGGCATGCGTTGCCGCCATTCGCCGAAGCGCACAACCACAACCTGCAGAACGCGTGGGGCGTGGGACAGGCGCACGCGCGCTATCGCGAGCACGGGGTGATGTACGCGGCGATGCTGTGCGGCAATGGCGAGTCCGCGCAGGCCGCGCGCGAGGCGCTGGGGCCGGACCCCGGCGTGGACGTGCTGTTTGCCAGCGCGTGCATCTCAAGCTCCGACGGGCACCCGCTGCGCATGGCGCGCACGCAGCCCGACGGCACGCTGGCGCCGGTCGAGGACATCCACGACACGAGCTACATCGTCATGGACACGGTGGCGGACGTGGCGCGCAAGTGGCCGCTGGTGCGCGCCGCACAGCCGGACCTGGTCAAGGCCATCCTGGTGCACGGCGAGCGCCCCGAGCACCGCGACAACCCCGACATGCACGGCATCAACGGCCTGGCGCCGGAGGTGCTGGCACCGCTGGTACGGCGCGCCCACAGCGAGGGCCTGCGTGTGGTGGCGCACACCGAGTCCGCCGCCGATTTCCGTACCGCCGTGGAGGCGGCTGTGGACTGGATCGGCCACCTGCCGGGCTACCGCATCTGGGACGGCATGGACGAAGCCGACTACCGGCTGGACGACGCCAGCATTGCGCTCGCTGCCGAGCGCGGCATCGCGGTGGTCGCGACCGCCAACCTCGCCGAAGGCGCGGCGCGCGGGAACGCCGCCAAGCTGGCGCGCGTGCAGGCGCTGCAGAAGGACAACCTGTCGCGGCTGATCGACGCCGGCGTGGTCATCGCCATCGGCAGCGACCGCTATGACGCCACCAGCCTGGTCGAGTTCGACTACCTGCGTGGGTTGGGCGTCATGAGTGACGCCGCATTGCTGCGCGCGATGGTCGAGCACACCCCGCGTCTGCTGTTCCCCGACCGCCGCATCGGCCGGATCGCGGACGGGTATGAGGCGAGCTTCCTGGTGCTGGACGGCAACCCGCTGACCGATGCGGACGCGATGCGCCGTATCCGCCACCGCGTGCGCGACGGGCACGTGGTCGACCAGCCGTCGTGACCCCGCCGCCCCTTGTAGGAGCGACGTAAGTCGCGACCGCGCCACGACGCGTGCGACGTATGTCCGTGCCTTCTGTAGGAGCGGCTTCAGCCGCGATCGGAACGCGGCGCGGGTGTCATGGGGCGGTGTTCGCGGCTGAAGCCGCTCCTACAGGGGGGAGGCGGTTCTTCGCATGCACCGGATATCGCGCTGTGTCGGAATGCCGGTCGCGACTCACGTCGCTCCTACAGTGGTGTATGGGCGGCGCTGCCCGTGCGCACTTCCCCGAACTGCTTCCTTTGTAGGAGCGACGTAAGTCGCGACCGCGCCACGACGCGTGCGACGCATGTTCGTGCCTTTTTGTAGGAGCGGCTTCAGCCGCGATCGGGGCGCGACGCGGGTGTCATGGGGCGGGGTTCGCGGCTGAAGCCGCTCCTACAGGGGAGAGGCGGTTCTTCGCATGCACTGGATATCGCGCTGTGTCGGGATGCCGGTCGCGACTTACGTCGCTCCTACAAAAGGAGTGCCAAATGGCGACACGGATGCTGCAGTGATGACGGTCAGCGCTTCTTGCCCTTGCCGCGGCCCTTGCCCTTGCCCTTTCCGCGTCCGCCGAAGACGCGCTCGCGGAAGGACTGCCAGCGGGACTGTGGCGCGGGGCGGGCGCGCACGGGCGGGGGTGCGTCCAGCGCCTGGGCGCCGATGGCGGGGGCGGTGAACTGCGCCCACATGCGGGCGGGCAGGCCGCCGCCGGTGACGTCGCGCATCGGGGTGTTGTCGTCGTTGCCCACCCACACGCCCACGGCCAGGTCGCCGGCCAGGCCGATGAAGAGGGCATCGCGGTTGTCCTGGGTGGTGCCGGTCTTTCCGAAGGCCGGCTGCGACAGGCGCGCGGCGCGGGCGGTGCCGTCGTTGACCGCGGCCTCCAGCAGCTGCAGCAGGGCGACACGCTCCTCGTCCTCCAGCACGGCATCGCCGGCGTGGTCGTTGGCGTCCGGGTGCTGCACGCCATGTGGTTTAACCGGCGCGACGGGCGAACCCAGCGCGGCGTAGGCAGCCGTCAGTTCCATCAGGTTGGTTTCCGACACGCCGAGCGCCAGCATCGGGTCGTCCTTCAGCTCGCTCTGGATGCCCAGGTCGCGCGCGGCGCGGATCACGGCGCGCGGGCCGACCTCCTCCGCGAGACGGACGGCCACGACGTTGCTGGACTGCGCGAACGCCTGGCGCAGCGTGATCGGGCCGCTGTAGTTGTCGTTGTAGTTGCTGGGCGTCCAGTCACCAATCGTCAGCGGCGTGTCGTCCACCATGGTGTCGAGCGTCATGCCGTCGCGCAGCGCCGCCAGGTACACGAACAGCTTGAAGGTGGAGCCCGGCTGGCGCTGCGCCTGCGTGGCGCGGTTGAAGGCGCTGTCGGCGTAGTCGCCACCGCCGACCATCGCCACCACCTCGCCGTTGGTGCGCATCGCCACCAGCGCCGCCTGCCCGACGCCGTCGCGCGCGCCGCTGCGCAGGGCATCGCGCACGACGCGCTCGGCCAGCGACTGCAGGCGCGGATCCAGCGTGGTCGGCACTTCGACCTCGCCGTAGGCGGCGTCGAACACGGCCTTGGCCTGCGGCGACACCCAGTCGGCGAAGTACGTGCCCACCGGCAGCGGGTCACGGCCCATGCGCAGGCGGGCGGGGCGGGCGTCGTCGGCCTCGGCCTGCGTGATTGCGCCGTGGTCGACCATCGCCTGCAGCACCACGCGGGCGCGCTTGCGGGCGCCGTCGAGGTTGTCGGTGGGCGCCAGCGTCGACGGGGCCTTGATCATGCCGGCCAGCATCGCCGCCTCGCTGAGCGACAGGTCCTCGGGCGCGCGGTCGAAGTAGTGGCGCGCCGCAGCGCGCAGGCCGTACACGCCGTCGCCCAGGTAGATGCTGCTCAGGTACCGCGACAGGATCTCGTCCTTGTCCAGGCGCAGCTCCAGCCACATCGCGATCAATGCCTCCTGGAACTTGCGCCGGAACGTGCGCTCGGACTCCAGGAACGAGGTCTTGGCCAGCTGCTGGGTGATGGTGCTGCCGCCCTGCTGGATCTCGCCGGCCTCGGCGTTGTGGCGGGCCGCGCGCGCGACGCCGCGCAGGTCGATGCCGAAGTGGTGGCGAAAGCGCCGGTCTTCGATCGCCAGCACCGCCTCGACGACGTGCGGGGGCAGCATGCGCACGTCGACGGGTTCGTCCTTGAGCTCGCCGCGCCGCGCGAATGGCGTGCCCTCGGTGTCGACCAGCACCAGCGTCGCCTCGGGCAAGGGCTCCAGCGCCCGCGACAGCGGCAGCGCCCAGCTCAGCCAGGTGAACACCAGCAGCAGCGCGGCAGCCACGACGCCGGTGGCGCGCCACGGGTTGGCGCGGACCCAGTCGCGCAGGCGACGCACGCGCGTGCGTGCGGGACGGGGAGCGGGGGACGCAGGTGCGCCGTCATCGGCGAAATCGGGCGCATCGACAATCTCGTTCATGCGCGGATTGTCGGCGGCGCCGTGGCATTGGATGCGTGAAGCGCGGCCCTGACGCGGGCCCCGTGTAGGAGCGACGTGAGCCGCGACCGCGACCCCCCACCTGCGACGCGTCCCTGTAGGAGCGGCTTCAGCCGCGAACACCGCGCCATTAAGCACGCGCCGCGCCCCCGATCGCGGCTGAAGCCGCTCCTACAAGTGTGATGCCGGGGGCCGCGCTGATGGCGGAAGCGGCGGCCTGTACCGGATATCCCGGTCGTGACTGACGTCGCTCCTACAAAGGAGTGGAACGCGCACCGGCACGCGAGCGGGATGCGAGCCGCACGACTGCCAAGCTCATCTGTAGGAGCGACGTGAGTCGCGACCGCGACATCCCACATACGACGCCCCTCCTGTAGGAGCGGCTTCAGCCGCGAACACCGCCGCATGAAACTCGCGCCGCGCCCCGATGGCGGCTGAAGCCGTTCTTACAAAGGCCCCGCCGCTTGAAACCGCCGGCCGGCAACCCGACGTTCGGAGCGTGACCCAACACCCTGACCCGCGACCGGTTCCGCCGGAGAAGCCATTGCCCACCGATTGCTGTGGCAGCGGGTGTGCGGTGTGCGTGGACGACACCTATCAGGAAGAGCTGGACGACTACGAGGCACGCCTTGCCGCATGGCGGGCGCGCAATCCGGCGGTCGATGACGACGGGAACCGCGGCAGCGGCTAGCCGACGGCTGCCGCGTGAGGCGTTACGTCGCCCACGGACGTTGTGAGAGGTCCGGGCCCGCGCGCCGGCTACCCGACCGACATGCGCGCGGGTTCGCGTTCGACCTGCACCGGTTCGCTGGCGCGCCCTGCGGGTGCCGACTGCCGCGCGCCCACGTCCAACTGCACGAGCGACGCCTCGACCGGCGCGGCCACCGCATCCTGCGTGCGCATGTGCCCGACGCGGCTTGACGGGTCATCCGGGTGGCCCTGGATCACGAACACGTTGGCGCCCCGGGCCAGCGCATCGGTCTGCGCGCTCAGCACCACGTGGTCGATCCGGGTGAGGCCGCGGGACTGCGCCAGCAGCGCCAGGCTGGCACTCATGCGCTCGCTGGCGTCGTCCGGCGTCCGGCCCAGGTCCCGGTCCAGCCGCTGGACGCCGGCGCGTGCCTGTTCAAGAAGCGGGTGGCCGGATGACGCGCGCGGCGCGTCGCTCGTCGAGAGGGATGGCATGGCCGGTTCGCCGCGGTCGACGCCGATGCGTCGTGCGTCCGTGCCGGCGGGTCGCAGCACCGGGGCGGCGGGGTCGACATGCAACAGCGTGCGCGTATGACGCTCGGCATCTTCGAACAGGTCGACGACGCCGTTGCGATGCCGCGCACGGGAGAGGTCATCGCGCGAGACCGCGGACCACGCCCCATCCACGTGCCGAGCGCCATGCCCCTCCAGGTTCCACAGCACGAGGTCATTACCGGACGCGTAGAGGCCAGCCGTTGGCGGATTGCCGTTCTCCGATTGAGGTCGGCCCCAGGCGTAGGCCCCGCCCTCGTCCAGCGCGGCGATCAACCGTGGCGCCTGTGCCGGCTGCAGGAACAGGTTCTTCACCGCCGTGTACTGGTGCGGGAGGTCGGGCTGCCCGGGCTGCCGGTCCAGCTGCGTCGGGTTGACCAGCGGGTCGGCGACAACCGCTCGCCACGCATCGGACAACGGGCTGCGCGGATCGGCGTTGCGGAGGGCGACGAGGACTTCGGCTGCGTGTGATGTGTGGACGCGGCCCGATTCGATGTAGTCGCGCCGAATGTCCTCCTTCCGAAAGGTGTCGATAGCGGAATTCACGGCGGCAACGGAATCCAGTCCGCCGTCGTCCATGGATCTCAACAGGCGCGGCGTCCAAAGGTCGCCACTCTGGTTCTGCAGCTTCATGACCACCGCGGCCAGGCGAACCTGGTCGTCGCGGTCCGCCTGTTGATAGAGGTCGGTTGCCTGGAGCCGACGCGCGATGCCGGTTATCAGCCGGTCGACCTGCGCTTCATCGCGATCATGGACGAACGACACGCCATCTTCGCTTCGCAGATATGCATTGAGATGCTCCATGGCCTCGCCATCGGGCGCCCGACCATCGTCATCCTTGATGGCCTTTCCAGTCCGCGCCAGATCCGCGGTCAGCTGTCGCTGGGCGGCTACCGAAAGAACCCAAGAAGGCTGCTGACGGTGCGCCCAGAGCTGGAATGCGGAAACAAGCTCGCCGGCTACGGCGGGATGCTGGCCGAGATCGGTCTGCAGCGTGCCGATGGAGTAGCCACTATTGCCGACGGGCCGCATCACTCCGTTGCGAATGTTGCCGGCGAACGACAGGCGGTGGGACACGTCTCGTCCGCCGAAGCCACCTTCGGATCCAATGCCGATCGCGAAATACGCGATCGCGCGAAGCTCGTGCTCAGTGAGCTGATTCGGGCTCTGGATAGCGTTTTGCTGCGGTGTCATCCTTGACTCCTACTTGATCGGATTATTCAGTCGACGTCTTGCGGGCACTCGGCGTCGGGCTGCTCAGCGGGCAAGGAATCAGCCCGCTGCAACGTGACGTACAGAAGGTGTCCCCGATTCCCGAAGGACTGGTACCACTCAAGGGCGTCGTCACGCAGGGCGAAGTAGTCCGACCAAGGACCGAACGACGGGCACTCGTCATCCTGACCGGGCGCGTAGCTCCTGCAGAGCCGCACCTCTAGTCGATCGCCATTGATCCGTCCCTCCAGGCGTCCGTCCTCACCTCTGCCGCGGCGGCGCTCGCCATCGCTCCAAATGCCGGTGACGACACCCCCGGTTTCAACGATTTCGACGATGGTGATTTGTCTCCAACCGCATTGCTCGCTGTAGACCCAATCCCCCGCAAAGTCGGAGGCGGCGGGTGTTGCTGCAGTAGCGCAGGAAGAAGTGAGCGCGGCCAACGCCAGCGCCATGAGCATCCGTGTCATGCGTGTCATCCGTGATCGAGCGAGTGGGTTTTATAGCCGAAGGCCGGGTCAGGCGCCAAGAAAAGCGATCCCGGCACCACGGTTCGTTACTTCCGCTGGCGGACGGTGGGTGCGACGGCCGCGCACGGGCGGCGATGCCGCCCGTGCAGCGGGGGCATCAATCACTGGCGACGCGTGCCGTGGCCGTCTTGACCTGCGCCATTGCATCCTTGCTGGCCCGGCTGGCGCACTCGTCGGTGTCCGGCTCGCCGAGGGGGTGCAGGTCGGCAAGCTCCTGGCAGACACGCGCGGCCGCCTCGTCGACCCGGGTCTTGAGCGTCTCCATGTCCGCGATGCGCCCGAGATCGAGATCGCTGGCGTCGACGACGGCGGTCTGCTCGGTCATCCGGATTTGTGTCGGCGCACCCGAGCCGGGGCGGAAGCCCCTCTCGTAGGTAATGCGTGGCGCAATGACAGTGACGGCCTCCAGCCGTGCACTGCCGGGCGCTGACTGCGCGGAAACGGGGCCGGCAGCCGCCAGGCAGAACGTGGAGGCAACGGTTGCAGCCAGGAGTGTGGTGGTTCGGGTCATGATCATTCTCCTTCGGTGCCAGGCGGCACGTCGGGCGATCCGGGCAACGCAGGTCGCATCGAGGCTGGCGGAAGGCACCTGCCGTCCGGAGACGTCGTCGCAAGCGCGATGAGCGCCCGGAGCAGTCGGCCAGCGACTTGAAGCCGCATGGACCGTTTTGGCCTGGCGCCGGGCGCACCCGGAGTCCGGACCGCAGCTGCCGAACCGGCAGCGGGCACCCGCCGGATCAGAAACGGCGGATGCGCGGATCCTACGCCGCGTTTCCTTCGACGGCCGTGAATCGAACGGGCAATGCCCCGGGCCGCCGGGCGGCGCATACCCATGCCAACTCCATGCCCAAGCATGGCGAGCCATGCCTTCCGGCAGGCTGCGCCTGCCACCGCCCTGCGGCATGATCGGCGTTCCCCGGGGGCGTGGCCCTCGACCGACCACGGAGTGTCCATGCGCCGCGTACTTGTCGTCTCCGCACTGTCCCTCGCCCTGCTGACCGCGTGTTCCACGGTCCCGCCGACCGTCGCCACCGCCCCGGCCACCACCACCACGCAGGCCGCCGCCACCTCCGAGGACGCGCGCCTCAATGCATGGTTCGAGCGCAAGTACGAGGAAGAACTCCAGTTCAGCCCGATCCAGATGACCTTCCTGGGGCGCAAGGACCGCTACTCCGAGATCGACGACATGTCGCGCGAAGCCGCCGACCGGCAGCTGGCATGGCGCGAGGCCGCGGTCGAGGAGATGCGCTCCACGTTCGACTACGACGCACTCAGCGATGCCGCCAAGCTGTCGTGGGACCTGTACGAGTACCAGCTGGAAGCGGCCAGGGCATCCCACCCGTTCGCCGACCACGGCTATCCGTTCGAGCAGATGGGCGGCATGCAGTCGCAGATGCCGACCTTCATGATCAACTTCCACAAGGTGGAAGAGGAATCCGACTACACCGCCTACATCGCGCGCCTGCGCCAGGTGCCGCGCGCCTTCGGCCAGCTGATGGACCAGGTCAAGCGCTCGGCCGAGCTGGGCATCCGCCCGCCGCGCTTCGCGCATGAGGGCGTCATCGACCAGGGCACCAAGGTCGTCACCGGCGCGCCGTTCACCGACGGCGACGACAGCGCGCTGTGGGCCGACGCGCAGGCCAAGGCCGACGCGCTGGTGAAGGCCGGCAAGATCGACGAGGCGCGCGCCACCGAGCTGAAGGCCGAGGCCCGCGCGGCGCTGGTCGAGGCGGTGAAGCCGGCCTACGACGGCGTCATCAGCTGGTTCAAGGCCGACATGCCCAACGCTGCGGTCAACCCGACCGGCGTCGGCACGCGCCACCCCAACGGCGCGGCGTACTACGCGCAGCGCCTGAAGGCGTCGACGACCACCGACCTGACCGCCGACCAGGTGCACCAGATCGGTCTGGACGAGGTGAAGCGCATCCGCGGCGAGATGGAAGCGCTGAAGGACAGGGTCGGCTTCGAGGGCGACCTGCAGGCGTTCTTCAAGTTCATCGCCACCGACCCGCAGTTCAAGTACCCCAACACCGACGCCGGCCGGCAGGCCTACATCGACGATGCCACCAAGGCCATCGCCACGATCAAGCAGCAACTGCCGAACTACTTCGGCCTGCTGCCGAAGGCCGACATCGTGGTCAAGCGCGTCGAGCCGTTCCGCGAGGTCGACGGCGCCGCGCAGCACTACTACCCGAGCACGCCCGACGGCAGCCGCCCGGGCGTGTACTACGCGCACCTCTCGGACATGAACGCGATGCCCAAGCCGGAGCTGGAGGTGATCGCGTACCACGAGGGCCTGCCGGGCCACCACATGCAGATCGCCATCGCGCAGGAGCTGGAAGGCGTGCCGGAGTTCCGCAAGCAGGCCGGCTTCACCGCGTACTCGGAAGGCTGGGGCCTGTATTCGGAATGGCTGGCGCGCGAGATGCCGGGCACCTACACCGACCCGTACTCCGAGTACGGCCGCCTGACGTCCGAGATGTGGCGCGCAATCCGCCTGGTGGTCGACACCGGCATCCACGCCAAGGGCTGGACGCAGGACCAGGCGGTGGCCTTCATGTCCGAGAACAGCTCGATCCCGAAGCAGGCGGTGGAGGCGGAAATCCGCCGCTACATCACCTGGCCGGGCCAGGCGACGGCCTACAAGATCGGCATGATCCGGATCCAGGAGCTGCGCGCGAAGGCCGAAGCCGAACTGGGCGACGACTTCGACATCCGCGGCTTCCACGACGCCATCCTCGGCGGCGGCGCCATGCCGCTGGACCTGCTGGAGCGCCGCATCGACCAGTGGATCGAGGAAGAAAAGCAGGCGTAACCAGCCAGCCTGCTACGCCGCGTACGTGTAGCAGGAAGCAGATGGAAAGCCCGGCGATTGCCGGGCTTTCTTTTTTTGCGTGCCCGGATTTCGCCCCGCGTGCACCTGCCGTGTGCTCCGCTTGCGCGATTGATCCGGCGACCCGCGCTGCATGGGCGGGCCGGATCCGCTCCCGACACGGCCGGGCCGTGTCCACCAGCAAGGAGAAAGCCACGATGGCGGCCACACTCGACCGGGACCTTCCCCGCGCAGTCCACCCCTTCCACGCCGTGCTGCTCGCCGGTACCGTGCCGCTGTTCCTGGCGGCGCTGCTGAGCGACATCGCCTACAGCCGCAGCTACCAGGTGCAGTGGTTGAATTTCTCGTCCTGGCTGATCGCCGGCGGCCTGCTGCTGGGGGCCGTCGTGCTGGTGTTCGCCCTGGTTGACCTCGCGCGCACGCGCTGGCGCGGCGGGTCGGCACTCGTCCATGCCGGCCTGGTGCTGGTGGCGTGGGTGCTGGGCTTCATCAATGCGCTCGTCCACGCACGCGATGCGTGGGCGACGATGCCCGCCGGCCTGGTGCTCTCGGCCATCGTCGCCGTGCTGTTCGTCGTGGCGACCTGGTTGGCCTTCTCCGGCCGTCGCATGGGAGGTGCCCGATGAAGCGCTCGCGGCTGTTTTTCGCAATCGCGGCCTGCACTGCACTCGTCGCGTGCGGCGGCGAATCCGAACCCATGGAATACGGGCCCAATCCCACGCTCCCGGAGCGTGAGCGCGGGCTGTTGCCGGACATGAAGATCGCCGACCCGGCCGGGTGGGGCGACCGCAGGCCGGTGGTGCCGCCGGGGTATTCGATCTCCGCCATCGCCACCGACCTCAGGATCCCCCGGCAGACGATCGTGCTGCCCAACGGCGACATCCTGGTGGCCGAAGGCCGGGGTGGCGGGGCGCCCAAGCTCACGCCCAAGGACGTGATCGCCGGATACATCAAGGCGCAGGGCAACACGTCGGTCGAGAGCGGCGACCGCCTCACCCTGTTGGGCGACCGCGACGGCGACGGTGAGTACGAACTGCAGACGGTGTTCGCCGACGACCTCAACGCGCCGTATGGCCTGGCGCTGGTCGACAACCGCCTGTACGTCGCCAACCAGGACGCGCTGGTGCGGTTCGACTACCGCGAGGGCCAGACGCGTGCCAGCGGGCCGCCTGAGAAGGTCGCGGACCTGCCGTCCGAGATCAACCACCACTGGACCAAGGCGATGACCGCCAGTCCGGACGGCCGCTACCTGTACGTCGGCATCGGCTCCAACAGCAACATCACCGAGCGCGGGATGATGGCCGAGGCCGACCGCGCCCTGGTGTGGCAGATCGATGCCGAGACCGGCATGCACAAGCCGTACGCCACCGGCCTGCGCAACCCGACCGCGCTGGCGTTCCAGCCGGGCACCAACCAGTTGTGGGCGGTGGTCAACGAGCGCGACGAACTCGGCCCCAACCTCGTCCCCGATTACCTCACCTCGGTACGCGAAGGTGGCTTCTACGGCTGGCCCTACAGCTACTGGGGCAAGAACGTGGACCCGCGCGTCATGCCGCAGGACCCGGACAAGGTCGCCTCGGCGATCACGCCGGACTACAGCCTGGGTTCGCACGTGGCCGCGCTGGGGCTGGACTTCTCGACGGCCGCCATGGGCGCGCAGTTCGCCGACGGCGCGTTCGTGGGCGAGCACGGCAGTTGGAACCGACGCGACCCGGTGGGCTACAAGGTGGTCTTCGTGCCCTTCCGCAACGGCCGTCCGGCCGGCGATCCGATCGACTTCGTCACGGGCTTCCTGGGCGACGACGGCAAGACGCGCGGCCGGCCGGTGGGGGTCACCGTGGACCCGCGCGGTGCGCTGATCGTGGCCGACGACCTGTCCAACACCATCTGGCGGGCGACGCCACGGCGATGACAGGCGGCGAGTGGCTTCAGGCGGACTGCCGGCGTTCGACGCGCTGCAGGCCCCGCCACATCAGCCACACGCCGCCGACCAGGTACGGCACGCAGGCCGGCACCCACATCACGAGGCCGGCCAGCTGCTGGTCGGCCAGCACGTCCAGGCCCAGCAGCGGCGCGCGCTCGGCATAGACGGGGTAGAGCGCGCGCCGCGAGAACACCAGCAGCGCGCCGATGAAGCCCATCTGCATCATCACCGCGACGATCGCCACCAGTGCGGGGCCGACACCGGCCCGCGGCTCGCGCACCCGATGCCACAGCGCCGCCCAGAACCACAGGCCGGCCACCAGGAAACTGCCGTGCATCAGCCAGTGCACGCCGTCGTTCGCCAGGGCCGCCGCCGTGGCCGCCGGCAAATGCCACAGCCCCATCGCCGCGACCTGCGCCGTCGCCGCCAATGCCAGCGCGGCGACCACCCGTGCGTGCACGCGCCCGGTCCACCGATGCAGCGGGCCCGCCCATCGCCGCGGCAGCGCGTGGGCGATGACCGACATCGGCCGGCCGGCCAGCACCAGCGGCGGCACGACCGCCAAGAGCAGCATGTGCTGCGCCATGTGCGCGGCCAGCGACCATTCGCCCAGTGCGTCCAGCGGCCAAACCGCGGCGAGGAACAGCGCGAACGTGCCCGCCGCGGCACCGGCGGCTTCGGTGGCCATCACGCCGCGGCCGATGCCGGCGCGGCGCCACAGGCGAACGAGCCCCAGCAGGTACAGCGCCGCCATCGCGCCGGCGGGTACCAGGAACCATGGCGACAGCGACCACGCGGTCGCCAGCGTCGGCACGTCGTCCCGGCTGTGCGCATGCGCGACCGGCACCGCGACGGTCGCGAAAAGCGCGCAGGCGATGGGCAGGAGCGATGGACGCGAGGGCATCGCGGCACCGTAGCAGAAGGTCATGGCGCGCCTGCGCGGCGTCGACACACACGCGGCGGCGCCGCCGGCCTCCAGGGATGGCAGACGCCGAGTGCTTCCGCTGGCGCCGGCGATGGGCCACAGTCACCCTGCCTCGCCGCCGACGCGCGCATCCTTGCGTCAGGCGGTGTCGCCGTCCCGCCGTCCGCTTCCGGGGAGCGCCCGTGTACTTCTGGCTGAAGGTCTTCCACATCGCGGCGATGGCCGTCTGGTTCACTGGCTTGTTCTTCCTGCCGCGGTTGTTCGTCGCCCGGCACCGCAGCGAGATCGACGCCGACAAGGCCTATTTCATCCCGGCGGCCAACACGCTGTACTTCCGGGTGATGTCGCCGGCGGGGCTAGTGACCATCGCACTGGGCATGGTGCTGATCGCGTACGGGCCGACCGGCGCGTGGCTGGTGCTGAAGCTGGTGGTGGTCACCCTGGCCGTGGCCATCCACCTGTACCTGGGCGTGGTGATGTACGAGCTGCAGCGCGGGCGAGACCGCCACGGTGCGTGGTTCTACCGCGTGCTGGGCTGGTTGCCGCTGCTGCTCCTGCTGGGGCTGGCGGCCTTGACCGGGGCCAAGCCCGACACCGCGCCGCCGCTGCCGCCGCCACCGGCGCAGGACGGATCGCTGCTGTAACGACGCGGCGTCATTCGGCCGCCGGCGCGTCCTCGCCGGCGTCCGGGGCCGGCGGCTTCTCCCCGTACACACCCACGCCGTGGCGGAAGCTGAGTGTGCCGCCCAGCCAGCCGACCACCATGACGACCAGCGCGGTCACGCCCGACAGCAGCAGGCCCCACGGCCAGATCGCGGCCACGGGATCCGGCCAGCGCAGCCAGACGCCCGCCGCCGCCAGCGCCAGCAGCAGCACCGCGGCGATGAAATGGCTCCACGCCGAGACGTGCGCGCGGATCTCGCGCAGCGACAGGAAATCGCCCACGCCGACCAGGCCGGCGACCACGCCCATGCCGAAGCCGGCCAGGTTCAGCCAGAACGACACGCGTGCCCAGAACACGTCGCGCAGCAGCACGTAGGCCACGTCGCTCAGGAACACGGTGCCCAGGAACGCGATCGGGAAGACCACCAGCATCGGGTGGATCGGGTGCTGTTTCAGCGCCATCACGCTGGGCACCTTGCGTGCGTACTTCTTCTTGATGGCGGGCTTGCGGGAGCGTCCGAACATGGCGGGCCTCAGGTGCACGACGGCAGCATGGCCGCCGGCGTGGCGGTGAACACGATCGCGATGGCCGCCAGCACCGACAGTATCGTCGTGGCGCGGGCCATGAAGCGGTGGCGGCGCTGCAGCGCATCGGCCGGGGCCGCCGAGGCCCGCGCACTGCGCCATGCACCCATGCCGAGCCAGCCGACCAGGGCCAGCGCGAAAACCGTAGACAGCAGCAGCGCCCACTTGAGCAGGCTCAGCCCCGCGGCCGGCCGCAGGTGCCAGCCCTCCTCGCAGCCCAGCCCCGCCAGGCTGTAGACCAGCACGAAATGCAGTGCCCACACCGCCATCGGCGCGGCCATGCCCGCCAGCCGATGGGGCCCGATGCCGCGCATCACGACGCCAGCCTCGGGAACACGTGGATCACCGTCCACGCGATCACGCCCTGCGCCACCGCGTAGCGCCAGTAGGCGGCCGCGATGCGCGGCTCCAGGCGGCGCGTGGCGTCCACGTAGCCGGCCCGCGAGCGCGCCCACACGAAGACGGCGATCAGCACGCCGACCAGCAGGTGCACGCCGTGGAAGCCGGCCAGCGTCCAGACCACCGACGCATAGGCGTGTGTCTGCGGCGCACCGACCGTGGCCTCCAGGGCCAGACCGTGCAGCACGAGGAATGCGGTGCCCAGCACCGCCGCCAGCAACAGGCCGGCCCGCAGCCGCATCGGAAAGCCGCGGTCGCCGCTGTGGAGCGCCCAGCGCATCGCCGGTTCGCTGGCCACCAGCAGGGCCACCGCCACGGCCGGGATCAGCCAGCCACCGGCCTCGCTCGACGGCGGCGGCCAGGCCGGCGCACCCAGCCACAGGTAGAAGTAGGCGAACACCAGGGACGCGAACAGCGAGCCGTCGATCAGCAGCGAGACCACCAGCGCCCACCAGCCGGGCGCATTCGGCGCGCTGGCCTGCGTTGGCAGTCGAACGCCCGGTGCCACTTCGACCTGGGCCGGCGCATGGCGGTCGCCGGTGGTCCACAGCCAGGTGCCGACCAGCGCGAGCAGCGGCAGTACCGCCAAGGCCGCCAGCAGGTAGAGCTTGGCGATGAAACACGCCAGCAGGGCGCCGATGGTGAGTGCCGTCAGCAACGGCACCCAGGTCGAGTGCGAAATGCGGATGACCTGCTCCGGCGCCGCCGACAGCAGGCCGGTGCCCAGCAGTTCGCGCCGCCCGTCGCGAGCGTCGGCCAGCAGCCCGTCCGTATCGGCGCTGCGCGCGGCGACCGCGGCGTCGTCCCACAGCGGGTAGCCGCTGGCGACGGTGGGGATCGAGGCGAAGTTGTACGGCGGCACCGGCACCGGCACGGCCCACTCCAGCGAACCGGCCTGCCAGGGGTTGGGCGGGCCGCGGCGGCCATGGCGGATGCACAGCGCGACGTCGATGAGGATGGCGATGATGCCGACCGCCAGCACGAACCCGGCCGCGGTGGACAGCAGGTTCAACCACGACACGCCCAGCTCCGGCGAGTAGGTGTAGACCCGCCGCGGCAACCCGAGCAGCCCGGTCAGGTGCATCGGCAGGAACGTCAGGTTGAAGCCGATGAACACCAGCCAGAAGCCGGTGCGGCTCAGGCTCTCGGACGGCATGCGCCCGCTCATCAGCGGCAGCCAGTAGTACAGCCCGGCGAACAGCGGGAACAGCAGCCCGCCGATGATCACGTAATGCAGGTGCGCGACCACGAAGTGGGTGTCGTGCACCTGCCAGTCGAACGGCACCAGCGCCAGCATCACGCCGGTCAAGCCGCCCAGCACGAAGATGAAGAAGAAGCCGATCAGGTACAGCATCGGCACGCGGATCCACGGCTTGCCCGACCACAGCGTGGCCAGCCACGAGAACAGCTGGATGCCCATCGGGATCGCGACCATCATGCTGGCGGCGCTGAAGAAGCTCAGCGACAGCAGCGGGATGCCGACGGCGAACATGTGGTGCACCCACAGCCCGAAGCTGAGAAAGCCGGTGGCGATGATCGCCAGCACGATCCAGGTGTAGCCCACCGCCGCGCGGCGCGCGAAGGTCGGGATCAGCGTCGACACCACGCCCGCCGCCGGCAGGAAGATGATGTAGACCTCCGGGTGCCCGAACAGCCAGAACAGGTGCTGCCACAGCAACGGGTCGCCGCCGCGCGCGACCTCGAAGAACGCGAACCCGAACGCGCGTTCGATCTCCAGCAGCACGCTGGCCATGATCAGCGGCGGAAAGCCGAAGGCGATCATGAAGGCGGTGACCAGGATGTACCACGCGAACAGCGGCATGCGCTGGATGCCCATGCCGGGCGCGCGGGTGATCAGGATCGCCACGATCAGCTCGACCGCCGCGGTGACCGCCGCGATCTCCGCGAACGTCACCCCGATCAGCCAGAAATCCGCGCTCAGCCCCGGCGTGTAGGTCGAGTCGCTGAGCGGCACGTACATGAACCAGCCGGCGTCGGGCGCACCGCCGAACAGGAAGCTCGAGTAGAGGAAAATGCCGCCGAACAGGTAGCACCAGTAGCCCAGCGCGCTGGCGCGCGGGAACGGCAGGTCGCGCGTCCCGAGCATCTTCGGGATCAGGTACATCGCGAAGCCTTCCATGATCGGCACGGCGAACAGGAACATCATCGTCGTGCCGTGCATGGTCACGAACTGGTTGTACAGCGCGGGATCCAGCACCTGGTTGCCCGGCCACGCCAGCTGCAGCCGGATGAACATCGACAGCAGCCCGCCGACCAGCAGGAACGCGAAGCCGGTGAAGATGAAACGCAGGCCGACCGTCGTGTGGTTGACCGCGGTGAGCTGCCCGACGAAGCCCGGCGCGTTGCGCCAGATCCGGTGCAGCGCGGACAGGCGCGCCTGCGGGGTGTCGGCGTGCGCGGCGCTCGTCATTGCGTGGGCGTTCCGGTGGACTGGCTGGGAGTGGCGGGGGTCCGGGCGGCGGGCAGCTCGACCGGCGGGGGCGACGGGGTCGGCGACGGACGCGCGTCGTCGGCCAGCCAGGCATCGAACCGCTCGCCCGGCCAGCTGACCACGTCGAACGCCATGCGCGCGTGCTGCAGGCCGCAGAACTCCGCGCACTGCCCGCGCATGCGGCCTTCCAGGTCCGCGCGCAGGCGCAACGTGTTGGTGCGCCCGGGAATGGCGTCGATCTTGCCGCCCAGCCGGGGGATCCAGAAGCTGTGGATCACGTCCACGCTGGACACGCGGAACTCCACCATGCGGCCGCGCGGCAGCGCCAGCGTGTTCACCGTGCTGGCCACGCGCGCGCCGCCGTCGTCCAGGTAATGGAACGTCCAGAACCACTGCCGGCCCTCGACCTCCACCACCAGGTCGACGGCCTCGTCCATCGCCATGACCCGGCGCCCCGCGTCGGTGCCGTAGACGAGCAGCGCGATCAGCGCCGCCGTCGGCAAGACCAGGCCACCGAGCACGATGACGCGGGTGCCGTGCCTGAAATCCGCGCCATCCTGCCGCCGCGCCAGCGTGTACCAGAGCAGCGCCAGCACCAGCGCCAGCACCAGCGTCGCGCCGGCCGCCATCAACCACCAGGTCTGCGCGATGGTCGCCGCCGCCGGGCCGGCCGGGTCCAGCGCCGACTGCACGCCGCGGCAGCCGGAGGCGGCGCAGGCCCCGGCGGCAAGCGCCGGTATCCGCATGGCCTGCAGTGGCATGGATTTCGCGTGGCGCAGGCTCAACTGGATGACCTCACTGGAGCGTTCTCCCCGGAATGCCGTCCGGCGGCATCGTGGCTTCGCCGCCTGGCGCCGTGCAACCCACCGCGCGCCACGCGTGCGGTGCCTCGCGCATCGTAAGCCGTACCGGTTGTCGGCCCGTGCACAAGGGGGTGGGCGCGCCACCGGAGGTCGGGTGGAAGTACGTGCGGGCTCTGCTTCCGGGCCCACGCGGCGGGGTGGCGGGCCCCCGCGACCGATGGACGCGTAGCATGGCCGGCGGATCCACATCCCGGAGCCCGCCCATGGTCTTTCGCATCTCGGTGACGTTGCTGGTGCTGCTCGTGCTCGGGGCGGTGGCCGCGCCGGAGGCGTTCGGTGCGCTTAGCGCGCAGGTGCAGGCGGCCACCCTGGCACGCGCCGGGTGGCTGTACCTGGTGATCGTGTTCGGGGTGCTGGCGTTCCTGGTGTACCTGGCGATCGGACGGCTGGGGACGCTGCGCATCGGCGGCGACGATGCCGAGCCGGAGTTCACGCGGCGCTCGTGGTTCGCGATGCTGTTCTCGGCCGGCATGGGCATCGGGCTGGTGTTCTGGGGCGCGGCCGAGCCGCTGTCGCATTTCCAGAGGCCGCCCGAAAGCCTGGAGGCGGGCACAACGCAGGCGGCTTCGGCAGCGATGCGCTATGCGTTCTTCCACTGGGGCCTGCACCCGTGGGCGATCTACGCCCTGGTCGGGCTGGGCATGGCGTGGTTCCAGTTCAACCGCGGCTCGCGCGGGCTGGTCAGCGACCTGCTGGCGCCCTTGATCGGCCGGCATGCGCAGGGCGCGGCCGGAACCGCGATCGACGTGCTCGCGGTGGTGGCCACCGCGGTCGGCGTGGCGACGACGCTGGGCTTTGGCGCCGCGCAGATCGCCGCGGGGCTGCAGCGCGTGGCGGGAGCGCCCGATGGCGTGGCCACGCAGCTGGTGGTGATCGCGGTGGCGTTCGTGCTGTACATGGCGTCCTCGGCCACCGGGCTGGAGCGCGGCATCAAGTGGCTGTCCAACCTCAACATGGCCGCGGCCGCCTTGCTGCTCGCGCTGGTGCTGGTGCTGGGGCCGACGGCGTTCCTGTTCGAAACGCTGACCACGACGCTGGGCAGCTACCTCAACCTGCTGCCGTCGATGAGCCTGCGCATGACGCCGTTCTCGCAGCGCAGCTGGGTGGGCGACTGGACGATCTTCTACTGGGCCTGGTGGATGGCGTGGGCGCCGTTCGTGGGC
>MIDV01000144.1:44135-63978 GCA_001830245.1 Lysobacterales bacterium RIFOXYA1_FULL_69_10
TTCGCACGCATTTCCTACGGCCGCACCGTGCGCGAGTTCGTGCTGGGCGTGGTCGCGGGCCCGGCGCTGGTGAGCTTCATCTGGTTCGCGGTATTCGGCGGCGCCACGCTGCATGCACAGATGTTCGGCGGCGCCGAACTGCTGGGCGAGCTGGCACGCGGCTACCAGCACGTGCTGTTCGCGCTGTTCGACACGTTGCCTTTCTCCACCGTGCTGGCATGGGTGGCGATCGTGCTGCTGATGAGCTTCTTCGTGACCTCGGCCGACTCGGCCACGCTGGTACTGGCGAGCATGTCCAGCGAGTCGGTGGGCGATCCGACCCTGTTGCGCAAGATGGTCTGGGGCGTGTTGCAGGCGTCGATCGCGGTGGCGCTGTTGCTGGCCGGCGGGCTGGAGGCGCTGCAGTCGATGGTGATCGTGGCGGCGCTGCCGTTCGCGCTGCTGCTGGCCGCCGCCGTGGTGTCGCTGCACCGCGTGCTGGCCGAGGCGCGCGCCGCGCACGACCACGAGGACCGCGAGCTGCACCGTGCCGAGAAGCGCTGGCTGGAGCGGGAGCGCGGGGGGCAGGGCCCCGACGCGGCCGGGTCAGGCGTGCATCGGGGTCGCGCCGATTGAGTTCGACGGCGCGGCCCACACTTCAGTTTTCCCGCCCCAGGAGATGCCCCGTGTCGAACTATCGCAAAGACCCCGACGCCATCGCCCGACTCACGCCCGAGCAGTTCCGCGTCACCCAGCAGAGCGGCACCGAGCGCCCCGGCACCGGCGAGTACCTCGACAACAAGGCCCCGGGCATCTACGTCGACGTCGTCTCCGGCGAGCCGCTGTTCGCGTCCAGCGACAAGTACGAGTCCGGCTGCGGCTGGCCGAGCTTCACCAAGCCGATCGAGCCGGCGCACGTCAGCGAACTGCGCGACACCACGCATGGCATGGTCCGCACCGAGGTGCGTTCCACGCACGGCGACAGCCACCTCGGACACGTGTTCCCGGACGGGCCGGCCGACCGCGGCGGCCTGCGCTACTGCATCAACTCCTCGTCGCTGCGCTTCGTGCCGCGCGAGGAGATGGAAGCGCAGGGCTACGGCGCCTACCTGGACCAGGTCGAGGACGTCCGCTAGCGCCATGGGCCCGTCTGCGCACCGCGCGTCGCATGCCCCTGCGACCCTCTGGAGGCGCCCGCCGATAGCTGCTCTACTGTGACGCCGGTCTCGTCCGAGGCCGCGCCACCGACTTTGGGGAGCTTCCATGCAACGACTGCACGCACCGCTGGCCGCCGCGACCGGCCTGGTCCTGGCCCTGTCCATTTCCTCCGCGCTGGCGCAGACGCCGCCGAGCGCCGCTGACCGCATCGGCGACACCGAGCTGATCCCGCGCGAAGCCCTGTTCGGCAACCCCGAGCGCGCGCTTGTGATGATCAGCCCGGATGGCAAGACGCTCAGCTGGATCGCGCCGGTCGACGGCGTCATGAACGTCTGGGTCGCGCCGGCTGACAACCCCTCGGACGCTCGCGCCGTCACCGACGACGATGCGCGCGGCATCCGCCGCTACTTCTGGTCCTACCTGCCCGACACGCTGCTGTACCTGCGCGACACCGGCGGCGACGAGGACTTCCATCTCTACAGCGTCAACATCGCCACCGGCGAGACGCGCGACCTGACGCCGTTCCCCAAGACCACCGCGCAGGTGGTCGGCGCCAGCCACTCGCAGCCCGGCACCATCCTGGTCGGCATGAACGACCGCGACCCCAAGTGGCACGACCTGTACAAGGTCGACCTCGCCACCGGCGAGCGCACGCTGGTGGAGAAGAACGACGACGAGATCGGCGGCTACATCGCCGACGACAGTTACACCGTGCGCTACGCGACGCGCTCGCGCCCGGACGGCGGCTCCGACATCCTGCAGCCCGACGGAAAGGGTGGCTGGACGAAGCACTCCGACATCCCGTTCGAGGACTCGCTGACCACGCAGCCTGCGGGCCTGACCACCGACGGCCAGACGCTGTACATGCTGGATTCGCGCGGCCGCGATACCGCGGCGCTGTACGCGGTCGACGTGGCTTCCGGCGAGAAGTCGCTGGTGCTGGAGGACGCGCGCGCCGACGTCGGCGATGCGCTGCAGCACCCGCAGACCGGCAAGGTGCAGGCGGTCGGCGTGAACTACCTGCGCGAGGAATGGCAGGCGGTCGACCCGGCGATTGCCGAGGACCTCGCGAAGCTCGAGGCCATCGGCCCGGGCGAGGTCGGCGTCAACTCGCGCACGCACGATGACCGCACGTGGATCGTCACGTATTCGGCCGCCGAAACGCCGGTGGTCTATTACCGCTACGACCGCGCCGAAGGCGGCACGCTGACCAAGCTGTTCTCCGCGCGCCCGGCGCTGGACGGCAAGCCGCTGGTGCCGCAGTGGCCGCTGGAGATCACCTCGCGCGACGGCAAGACGCTGGTCAGCTACCTCACGTTGCCGAAAAGCGCCGACACCGACAACGACGGCAAGGCCGACGCGGCGGTGCCGATGGTGCTGTTCGTGCACGGCGGCCCCTGGGCGCGCGACACCTACGGCTACAACCCGTATGCGCAGTGGCTGGCCAACCGCGGCTACGCATCCCTGGCGGTGAACTTCCGAGGCTCCACCGGCTTCGGCAAGGCCTTCACCAATGCCGGCAACGGCGAGTGGGGCAGGAAGATGCACGACGACCTGCTCGACGCGGTCGAGTGGGCGGTCGACAACGGCGTCACCACGTCCGACCAGGTGGCGATCATGGGCGGCAGCTACGGCGGCTACGCCACGCTGGCGGGCCTGACCTTCACCCCGGACGCCTTCGCATGCGGCGTCGACATCGTCGGCCCGTCCAACCTCAACACGCTGCTGTCCACGGTGCCGCCGTACTGGGCCAGCTTCTACGAGCAGCTGACCAAGCGCATGGGCGACCCGCGCACCGAGGAAGGCCGCGCGTGGCTGGCCGAGCGCTCGCCGCTGAGCCGCGCCGACGCGATCAAGAAGCCGCTGTTGATCGGCCAGGGTGCCAACGACCCGCGCGTGAAGCAGGCCGAGTCCGACCAGATCGTCGAGGCGATGACCGCCAACGACATCCCGGTGACGTACGTGCTGTTCCCCGATGAGGGCCACGGCTTCGCGCGGCCCGAGAACAGCAAGGCGTTCAACGCGGTGACCGAGGGCTTCCTCGCGCAATGCCTGGGCGGCCGCGCCGAACCCATCGGCAACGACTTCGCCGGCTCCAGCATCAGCGTCCCGACCGGCGCCGACGGCGTGCCGGGCCTGGCCGAAGCGCTGGAGGGCCACGAGCAGGCAATCAGGAAGTGATCGGCTGACGTTCCGTGCCGACTTGAAACGCCCGGCTCCGGCCGGGCGTTTCGTTTCGGACGCTTCCGGCGGATTTCCGGAGGGCTCAGTGGGCCGGGTCGATGCGAGCGGCGTAGCAACCCCGAGTCGCGTAGTGGGCGTGCAGGTAGGCGACGGCCGGGTCGCTGAAGAGGTGCTCGATCGCCGCCTCCGCCTCGCGCCCATCGACCAGCGCGGCGTCGACCATCATGTGTGCGGCATCGAACGCGCGCAGCGACAGCATCCGGCGGCGCAGCGCATCGGGCACGGTGTCGATGGCGTCGAATGGCATGGTGGCGCCTTCCCGCACGAAGATGGCGTGCGAGGCGCGGAACGGCGTGTTGGCGGGCTGGTGGACGTGGTTCACCAGCAGCACGGTTTCGCCCGGCTCGGCATCGCGCAGTTCGATGCGGTCGGGGAAGCCGAACTCGTTGTCGACGCGGTAGCGGATCGCGCCGTGCGTGGCGAGCGTGGCATCGTCCAGACCGTAGAGGTGGCGGAACGGTGCGGGCGAAAGCCCGGTGATGCGAAAGCCCATGGATGGGAACCTCCAATGCGGGGGGGCATCCTCGCTGCTGTGGCGCGGCCAAACTCGCCGTTTACGGACATGGCACCGGATGTCGCGCCCTCGTGCCGCGCCCCCTTTAACCGGTTCTTACAGGGGACGGGTGGACGCTGTGCGCGGCACGGGACTCCGGCTGCCGCAAACGCGGCGGCCCCTCACGGAGATGCCCGCATGAAACGTGTCACGGGATGGAACGCAGCGGCGGTGCTGATCGTACTGACGCCACTGGCGGCGGCGCAGGACCTGGCGGTCAGTGCCGGCCCGCAGGCGAAGGTGTTGCTCGACAACGAACGCGTCCGGGTGCTGGAGCTGGTCACCGAGCCCGGCGCGAAGACCGGTGTGCATTCGCACGGCGAGCACTTCGTCTACTTCGTGACCGACGGCGTGGCATTGCAGGCCGACGCCGACGGCACCACCACGCGGCGTCCACTCAAGTCCGGTGAGGTCATGTGGAGCGGCCCGGTCACGCATGACACCGAGAACGGCGGCGATGCGGCGGTCAAGACATTGATCGTCGAACTCAAGGACGAGTGACACGCGCGAGCGGCGCGACGGGCGGATCGCCGCGCCGCCACCGACTCACGGTTTGGGGTAGGGCGACTCCTTCAGCACCTGCGCCAGGTGTGCGGCGTTGCTGGCGATGGTCCGGATGGTCTCGGACACCTTCTTCGGCGTGCGCTCCAGGTCCTGGTAGTCGGTGCTGCCCATCGCCTCGCCCACCCAGTACGGTGGGCTTGCGCCGGGAATGGTGAAGCCGACATCGGTCAGGGACTGGTAGATCTCCGCGCAGCAGTGGTGCGCACCGTCCTCGTTGCCGACCACCGCGGCCACCGCGACCTTGCCGAAGGTGGGGTAGCGGCCGTCGTCGTCGATTTCCGACAGCACTGCGTCGAGGCGTTCGAGCACGCGCTTGCAGATGCTGGAGGGCTGGCCCATCCAGATCGGCGTGGCGACGGCCAGGATGTCGGCGTCCATGATGCGCTTGCGCAGCTGCGGCCACTGGTCGCCATCGCCTTCGTCCGCGGTGACGCCGGGCTTGACGTTGAAGTTGGCGACGCGGTCGCTGGCGGTCTCCACTCCGTGCTTGCCCAGTGCGCGTAGCAACTGGTCGAGCAGCTTCTGGGTGGAGGAGGACTCGTCGCCGGACTTGAGGGTGCAGTTGAGGCCGTAGGCACGCAGGGGCATGGGGAGGCTCCTTCGGGCGGGGCGGTCGACTGTGGGCGCGGGGACGTGGATGGGGCGTGGATGGGCGCGGAGTGGGACGCGCGCGTTCTGTCAACGGCCGGCATCAACGGGATCGTTGTAGGAGCGACGTGAGTCGCGACTGCGCCGCTTGGTGGCGAGGAGCATCGCGACTTACGTCGCTCCTACCATGCCCCTGTCCATCTGCGCGACCGGGTGGGTGCGAATCGGAAACGTGGCGGGGTTCGCGGCTGAAGCCGCTCCTGCAACGTCATTGCAGGCATGCGGCCGTCAGCGCGACGCCAACGGGGCCGGCACGTCGCAGTCGGGGCCGGGCACCTTCGCATCGCCGCGCACGCAGGGGCGGAAGGCGGGCAGCGCGGCGACGCGCTTTTCATTGCCGGCGTCGAGCGCGAAGCGCTGCAGTGGCTCGCGGCGGCAGGCGGGGCGCTGCACGGGCAGCGCGGTGGGTGCGGCTTCGCAGGTCGCGTCGTACAGCGTGTAATGGCAACGGCCGCTGGCGCTGTCGATGCACTCGAAACGTGCGACACCCGGGTTCGCCACGACGCGGCTGTACAGGCGATCGATGCCGCCGGACTGCTCGCGCTGGATGAAGGTGCTGCCGCCCAGGTCGCAGCCGTAGAGGGAAAGCACGTAGCAGCACAGGGCGATGAGCTTGTTCATGGGGCACCTTGTTCGGGTGGTGGACGCGGCGTGTGTGCGGGCTTCGACGCCCCGGTGCGTCACATGTGACGGAACAGCGCCATGAAGGGCGCGCTGACCGGCAGGGTTTCGGGGCGTGACTTCAGTCGCACGGTGCCGCGCCCGCTGTCGTCCCGGACGACGCCGGCGACGGCCTTGAGGTTGACGATGGTCGAGCGGTGGATCTGCTTGAAGCAGGTCGGATCCAGCACGTTGAGCAGCTCGCGGATCGGCGTGCGCAGCAGTGCCTCGCCGTCGGCGGTGACGACAGTGGTGTACTTGTGGTCGGCGCGGAAATAGGCGACGTCCTCGACCAGGATCAGGCGGGTTTCGCGGCCGGCGCTGGCGGTGATCCAGGTCAGCGGTTCGGGCGCGTCCCTGGCCGGCGCTGCGCGGCCCAGCCGCTGCACCAGGTCGGCCAGCGTGGACGCATCCAGCTGCGTGCGGCGCGCCTTGAGGCGCTCGACGGTGGCGGCCAGGCGTGCCGGCTCGATCGGCTTGAGCAGGTAATCAATCGCGCCGCGCTCGAAGGCGTCCACCGCGTACTGGTCGTAGGCGGTAACGAACACGACCTGCGTGCCCGGGCTGGCCTGGGCGGTGGCGGCGGCGACGTCCAGGCCGGTCAGGCCAGGCATGCGGATGTCGAGGAACGCCACGTCCGGCTGGTGCTCGGCGATGGCTTCCACCGCGCTGGCGCCGTCCTCGCATTCGGCCAGCACGCGCAGCTCGGGCCACGCGGACTTCAGCGCATCGACCAGCCCCTGGCGCAGCAGCGCCTCGTCCTCTGCGATCACGCAGGTGCAGGGCAGGTCATGCATGGCGGGCCTCCCGGGTCGCGGCCGGTCCGTCGGCGGGGACGTTGAGCGTGGCGGCCACGCCGGAGGGGAAGTTGGCGACCACCGACAGCGCGGCCTCGCCGGCGTACATCAGGCGCAGGCGTTCGCGCACGTTCTTCAGGCCGATGCCGGTGCCGCTGGTCTTGGCGTTGAAGCCTTCGCCGTCGTCGGCGACGGTCACCGCGACGGTGTCGTCGCTGCGGCGCGCGCGCAGCCACACGGTGCCGCCGGTCGTGCGCGGCTCCAGGCCGTGCTTGATGGCGTTCTCCACCAGCGTCTGCAGCATCATCGGCGGCATCGGCGTGGCGCGCAGCGCCTCGGGGATGTCGACCTGTACCGCGAGGCGGCTGCCCATGCGGATCTTCAGGATTTCCAGGTAGGCAATCGCGCGTTCGAGTTCTGCGCCCAGCGTGGACATGCCCTCGTCGGTGGCGGGCAGCGAGCGGCGCAGGTACTGGATCAGGTGGCCGAGCATCTCGTCGGCGCGCGCCGGGTCGCTGCGCGTCAGCAGCTGCGCGCTGGCCAGCGTGTTGTAGAGGAAGTGCGGCTCCACCTGCGCGTGCAGCAGGTTGAGCTTGGCGACGGTGAGTTCCTTCTCGGTGCGCGTCTGCGCGACCGCGTCCTTCTCGCCGCGGCGGTGCTGGGCGATGCGGCGGCTGATGGCGCGCGCCACGGCCTCGGCGTTCTCGTAGTTGGTCGCGTTGTCGACCAGGAACCAGTCGCTCCACGCCGGGTTCTCCGGCTCGCAGATCAGCGTGACGCTGCCCGCGTCGCCGGTGGGCGTGACGGTGGCGAGGATCTGGTTGCGGCGCTCGCCAAACCACGCCAGCGGGTTCCAGCGGCCCAGCGGCAGTTCGCCGTAGAGGTTGGGGCGGCCGACCTTGGCGCGTACCTGCAGGCTGTCGCGCGCGCTTTCGACCTGCTCGATGCGCGGCAGCTCGCGGATGGCGGCGTCGACCAGGTCGAAGGCCTCTCCGGCTTCCAGCGGGATCTCGATCTGCCGGCGCTGGCGGTTGGACAACGCGTCGCTGTCCACGCGCCCGGCCACCAGCCGCACCCGGCCCAGGTGCGACACCGCGCCGGTCACCACCAGCGCCATGGTCAGCGTGCCGATGATCGCCACCGGCCATTGCAGGCGGCCCAGCAGCGGAAGCTCGTACCAGATGCTGCTGGCCACCAGCAGCGCCAGGAACCAGGCGGCACTGATGCGAAGTACGAAGAGGAAGGCCTTGAGCACGGTGCGGTCCGTCGTCATCGGGGAATGCGGCCGAGGATAGCGACGGCCCCCGGGGTGTGAAGGGGGCGGGCGACGAATCGGGGGATAGCGCGACGGAAGGCGTCGGCGCCGGCTTGAATGATCGGAGTCGGTGGCGTCCAGCGTCCACAGCCGTCATTCCCGCGGAGGCGGGCTCGCGCTCCATTTCGGCGGATCCGAGCATCCAAGGACGTCAGCACTTATTGGCGGACACCCAAAAGTAAGAAAGGCCGGAGCAACGTCCAGGGATTCCCGCCTCCGCGGGAATGACGGAGCTGGGGGAAGGCTTGGCTGGGGGCTTGGAGCCTGCTTACGCAGCGACGACCGGCAGGGATGGCCCAGCACGCTCCGGAGGTCCTGATAGATTCCGTCGCACGGCACCGGACAGGAACACGGCACATGGCGACATCCAACGACGAGTTGCAGCGTTTCGTCCGCGAGGCGCTCGCGCAGGGACAGGACCGCGACGCCATCGCCGCCGCGCTCGCCCACGCCGGTTGGCCGCCCGAGCAGGTGGAGCCGGCGCTGGCCGCGTATGCCGATACGCCCTTCCCGGTGCCTGTGCCGCGGCCGCGTCCGTACCTGTCGCCGCGCGAGGCGTTCCTGTACCTGCTGATGTTCGCCACGCTGTACCTCAGCGCGTGGCACCTGGGCAGCCTGGTGTTCGACCTGATCAACCGCGCGCTGCCCGACCCGGCCGACGGCGCGTATGCCGCCGAGGCGTTCGACCACTCGATGCGCTGGTCGGTGGCGACGCTGGTGGTGGCGTTCCCGGTGTTCCTGCTGGTGGCGCGGGTGCTGTCGCGCGAACTGGCCGCAACCCCGGCCAAGCGGCTGTCGGCGGTGCGGCGCTGGCTGACCTACCTGACGCTGTTCCTGGCCGCCGTCGCGCTGGTCGGCGACCTGATCGCGCTGGTCTACCGCCTGCTGGGTGGCGAGCTGTCGCTGCGGTTCGTGCTGAAGGTGCTGGTGGTGGGCGTCATCGCCGGCGGCGTGTTCGGTTACTACCTGGGCGAATTGCGCCGCGAGGAGCGTGAGGGATGAGCGCGCCGCACACGAATGCGGACCGGCGCGGACGCGTGATGGCGATCGTCGCCAGCATCGTCGTGGTGGCCGCCGTCGTTGCCGGCATCGCCAGCATCGGCCTGCCGGGCGAGCAGCGGCAGGCGCGCCTGGACCAGCGCCGGATCGAGGACCTGCAGCGCATCGTCGAAGCGGTCGAACTGCACCACCGCGAACACGGCCAGCTGCCCGCCGACCTGGCCACCGCAGCCGCGCGGCCGGGTTGGGACCTGGCGCTGCTCGACCCGGTCAGCGGCGAGGCTTACGAATACCGACCGCTGCAGGGCGGGCGCTTCGAGCTCTGCGCGGTGTTCACCACCGACAGCGGCGAACGCGATGGCTCCGGCTGGAGTGCGCCGCTGGAGTGGCGCCACGGCGCGGGCCGCCACTGCTTCAACCGCGAGGTGCGGCGCGTGGAGAAGCCGGGCGCCTGATCGGACGACTCAGCCCAGCCGGTCCTTCAGCGCCTGCCGGTAGCGCCGGCTGACCGGCACGGCGGCGCCGCCGACCAGGTGCGCGCGGGCGTCGCCGGTGTCGAACGGCTCGATCTCGCGGACACGGTCCAGGTTGACGATGGCACTGCGGTGGACGCGGGCGAAGCGCTCGTCCAGCCGCGACGCGATGCCGGCCATGGTCTCGCGCAACGGATACAGGCGCTCGCCCACGTGCAGGGTCACGTAGTTGCCGGCAGCTTCGATCCAGTCGATGTCGTCGACCCGCACCAGGAACTCGCGCCCCAGCTTCTTTACGAGGAAGCGGTCGGTGACGGGTTCGGGCGCGGCGTCCTCGCGGCCTTCGGTCAGGAACTCGGCCTCGCCCTGCCAGCGCCGCAGCACGAAGCGGTAGAGGTAGACGGTGGCGATGAAGGCGCCGTAGGTGCGCACGTCCTTGAGATATTCGTAGCCGAGGTTCGCGCCCCAGTCGCCGAAGTCGTAGTCCTGCCCCATCGCCGCGTAGGCGACCTCGCGCAGCGCGACCATCCCCAGCACGTGCAGCAGCGAGTACGGCACGGTGAACGCCAGGTGCGCCGGCACGCTGCGGCGCAGCTGCCCGGCGCGCAGCGGGAAACGCTGGTCGAACGCCAGCAGCAGCGGCAGCAGCGCCAGCCAGGTGGCTGCGCTGGAGAACTCCCACACCCAGGGCTCCCAGGGCGCGATCGGCTCGCCCAGCCGGCCCAGGTCGATGCCGACCGTGATGCTGTTGCCGGCAGCATTGATGACCGCCAGCAGCAGCCAGAAGCCGATCTCGTACGCGCGGCGGTGGCGGAGGTAGGTCTGCGGGGTCATGCGGGCATTGCCGGTCGGGGCGGCCGGGAGTGTAGCGGGCGCAAACGCGGGTGGATGGGTAAACCGCTCGTCACTGCCGGCCGCCATTCGTCCCCAAGGCCCGGCCCTGCGTCACTTTGCGCTTCCACGGTGCCGGCTCCGGGCGCAGCGTGCCGTCACTCCTTCCAGCTTCGGATACGGACCGCCATGACCACCCTAGCCCCGAGCACGCCCTCGACCGTCGTGCCGGCCTCGCCCCCTTCCCCGACCCGGACGGCACCGGCCGACCCGCCCCGCCGCCACGACATCGACGCCCTGCGCGTGCTCGCCTTCGGCCTGCTGATCCTCTACCACGTGGGCATGTTCTACGTGGCCGACTGGGGCTGGCACGTCAAATCCGGCTACCTGTCCGAGGGGCTGCAGTGGCCGATGCGGGTGGTCAACCAGTGGCGGATGCCGCTGCTGTTCCTGATCTCGGGCATGGCGGTGCACTTCCTGCTGCGACGGACCACGCCCGGCGCCTTCGCCCGCGGCCGGATCCACCGCCTGCTGCTGCCGCTGGCGTTCGGCATGGCCGTCGTGGTGCCGCCGCAGGCGTACGTGCAGGCGCTGTCGAACGGTGCGTTCGAAGGCGGCTACCTGGACTTCCTGGTGCACTACTTCACGTTCCAGCCCTGGCCGGCAGGCGCCTTCGACGGCTCGCACGTCGGCATCACCTGGAACCACTTGTGGTACCTGCCGTACCTGCTGGCGTATTCGCTGCTGCTGGTCGCGCTGCTGCCGGTGCTGCGCAGCCGCGCCGGACTGGCATTCCAGCGGCGTATCCAGGGGCTGCGTGGCCTGCGGTTGTGGGTGCTGCCCGCGATTCCGCTGACCGTGGCGACCTGGGCGCTGTCCGGCGCATTCCCGACCACGCACGACCTCGTCACCGACTGGCACACGCACGCGCAATCGCTGGCGATGTTCCTGGTCGGCTACTGGATCGGTACCGACGCCGGCCTGTGGGCGGAACTGCGGCGCCTGCGCTGGGTGTGGCTGGCGGCGGCACTGGCGACGTTTACGGCATTCGTCGTGCTGATGCACACCACCGAGCCGGTTCCCAGCTTCGACCGCGCCATGTACGACTTCGCCCAGCGGCTCAACCAGTGGACGTGGCTGCTGCTGGTGCTGGGCTGGGGCCACCACCTGCTCAACCGGCCCTTCCGGTGGCTGCCGTGGGCCACGTCGTCGGTCTACCCGTGGTACGTGCTGCACCAGACCATCACCGTGGTGGCCGGGTTCTGGCTGGCGCGGTTGTCACTTGGCCCGGTGGTGGAACCGGTGTTGCTGGTGGCGGTCACGGCCGGTGGCTGTGTGCTGCTCACCGATGGCGTGATCCGCCGCTTGCGCGTGCTGCGGCCGATGTTCGGCATGCCGGCCCTCGACGCTGGCCATCGGGCAAAAGAAAACCGGACGGGCGCGGAGGACGCCGGTCCGGTCGAAAAGGGCATTGCGGTCGGCCGGGGGGCGTGAACCGGGCTGCTCCAGGAGAGAGTGGGGTGGATTACTCGAGGCTGGCGGTCATCTCGGTGCTGCCACCCTCGGCGGCAATGCTGTCCATGCGGTCCAGCGGCAGGCCGGTGACGGCATCCACCGGGGCGGTGTCGCCCGGGTAGGCCACCGAGGGGCCGTGCGAGGCGGCGTCGGCCACCACCACGGTGGAGCCGTGTTCGGTGATCGAGAACAGCTTGCGGGCGAACTCGTGCGGCAGGCGCACGCAGCCGTGGCTGGCGGGCTTGCCGGGGATGCGGCCGGCATGCAGGGCGATGCCGTCCCAAGTCAGGCGCTGCATGAAGGGCATCGGCGCGTTGTCGTAAAGGTTGGAGTAGTGCTCCTCGCGCTTCTGCAGGATCGGGAACACGCCGGTGGGGGTCTCGTGGCCCGGCTTGCCGCTGCTGATGGTGGAGACGCCGATGCGCACGCCGTTGCGGTACACGTGGGCGCGCTGCTCGGGCAGGCTCACCACGACCACCAGCGGGCCGGCGGGCGAGGCTTCGGGGTTCCAGAGGTAGTCACCGGGTTCGAGTTCGAACGTGGGATCCGCTGCAACGACCGGCTTCAGCACGGGCGCGGGCTGGGCGCGGTCGGTGTGCAGGCCGGAGGTCGGCGCGGCGGCATCGAAGCGGTTGGCATCGAAGGCCGGCGCCTGCGCGGACACCGGCAGCGCGATGGCCAGCGCCAAGGTCAGACCGGCCAGACGCGGCAACAGCGAGCGGCGGGCGTGGATGCTCTGGAAGGAAGTCGGCGCGATGGCATCGGTGGTCGTGGTCATTTCTGCAGCCCCGTCGTGGTGTGTGTTGATGGCTGCAGACCCTAGGGACGCCACGGTGATCAAGCGTTTGATGATGGTGTCCGGAAGTTGAACGGTGGCGATTTTTTCGCCACGTTTCGGGCTGATTTCTTCACGGCCGTGCCACGTGTCTGGCTGCCGCCTGAGCGGAATCGGTGCGGCCGGGAACCGCCGCGGGCAGGCGGGCCGTCAGGCCGAAAGCCTTGCAGTACAAGGGTTCCAGGGGTGAATTCGACGCCGCGAAAGACGGCGCTAAAGATCCCGGGAGCGCCGCCGATATCCGGTGGCCAAGGTTTTTCTCCCCGTGGTTTCTCTCCCCTCCCTCCAAGAGATGCGTCCCATGCAGCGTTCCATCCTGTCCATCGCCCTGGCCACGCTGGCCATCGCCTTCGCCGCCCCGGTGCAGGCGCTGACCCCGGTCAAGCGTGTCGAGCCGGTCTACCCGCCGGAAGCCGCGCGTGCCGGCACTCAGGGCTTCGTCGAAGTCGAGTTCACCGTCGACGGCGGCAAGGTCGGCAGCGTGTCGGTGCTCAACGCCAAGCCGGCGCGCACCTTCGAGTCGGCCGCCGTGCGTGCGGTCAAGCAGTGGCAGTTCGCCAACGGCAGCGCCGGTCGCGGCAAGGTCCGCCTGGACTTCACACTCTGACGTCGACGCTCCACCTGCAGCACCCTGGAAACGCGCCGGCAACGGCGCGTTTTCTTTTGCGCGCACGCCGACGTTGCGTCGCGCCCTTCACGCCAGGCGTAGCGCGCGGCATCGACACTGGGTGCCCCCACGCACCGCGAGACGCGCCATGGCCCGCAAGACTGTCCGGCAGATCGCCGACCTGCTCGAGAAGATCGACACCGCGATGCTGACCACCGTCGGTCCCGACGGCTTCCTCGTCAGCCGCCCGTTGTCCACGCAGGACTCCGCATTCGACGGCAAGCGCGTGTGGTTCTTCACCGAAGCCGACAGCCCGAAGGTCGCGGAGATCGCCCGCAACCCCAAGGTCAACCTCGCCTACGCCTCCAGCGACCGCAACACCTACGTGTCGCTGGCGGGCACCGCGTCGGTCAACCGCGACCGTCGTCGCATCGGCCGGCTGTGGAACGACGCGATGAAGGCGTTCTTCCCCAACGGCAAGGGCGACCCCAACCTGGTCCTGCTTGAAGT
This sequence comes from Lysobacterales bacterium RIFOXYA1_FULL_69_10, assembly GCA_001830245.1. Classification (GTDB taxonomy): domain Bacteria; phylum Pseudomonadota; class Gammaproteobacteria; order Xanthomonadales; family Xanthomonadaceae; genus Lysobacter_C. The sequence continues at coordinate 57,824 of MIDV01000144.1, forward strand.
GCAGGTGCGCAGCATCGAGTACTGGGACGGCCCGGGCAGCCTGGTCGGCAAACTCGTCGGCTTCGTCGTCGCGCGCGTCACCGGCGACGAGGAGCACATGGGCGACAACCGGCTGATCGACATGAGCGGCAAGCGCGCCGCCTCGCGCCTGCCGCCTTCGCACAAGGACGCCCCCGCCGGTGCGCGCAAGGCGGCCAAGCAGGCGTTGAAGAAGACGCCGGCAAAGAAGGCGGGCACGAAGGCGCCCGCGAAGAAGACCGCGTCCCGGAAGGCGGTGGCGAAGAAGGCCACCCGCACGGTCGCCGCGAAAAAGCCGGCGACCAGGACGGCCACTGCGAAGCGACAGGCGCCTAAGAAGGCGACAGCGGCCAGGAAGGCACCGGCCAAGGCCGCAACGAAGAAGAGCGCGACGAAGAAGACCGCGCGCCGTTCGACGTCCACCGCCGGTGCCCGCGCCGAAGCGATCCGCCGCGCACGCACACGCGGTCGCTGAGCGACACCCGCCGGCGCGCATGGTGGAGTGCCAGCCGGCTATGCCGGCTGGTCGGCGGGTTGGGTGGGGACGGGTGGACCGCCTTACCGCGCTCTACGCCCCAGGCTGGGCGACAGCTCAGTCTAGCCGCTGCAGCGCGTGCCCCGTGCCGTTGCACACGGTGATATGTCCATCCGTACCGGCCTCACCGCTGGCGCGCACCTGATCGCCCACTTCGATCTCAGGGAACGCATCCACGCCCGGCGCCGGGCACAGGTTGAGCCGCGCCGGGATCTCGACCGTGACCGGCCCCGACGCCGTGTCGACCTGCATCGTCGCGTTGCCGTCGTACGCCCAAGGATCCCGGTCGATGGCCACCACGCGCCCCTCGGCGGTGGTCTGGGTGCCGGCTTCGACCGCGGGGGCGGCTGTCTGGCATCCCGCCAGTGCAAAAGCCGCGACCGACAGGGCGGCGGCGAAGGAGACGTGGCGAGCGAGCGTGGCGGGTCGGATCATCGGGGTGGTCTCGGCAGTCGAAGGAAACGCGACGCTAGCGGTCCACCCGGCAACCGTGCGTGAGTGGCCGGCCTACGACCCTATCTCTACGAACCCAGCGCCTGCTGGATGTCCTCCAGCCGGTGCCCGCGCGTCTCAACGCCGTGGCGCAGCAGGATGATCGCGGCCACGACCATCGGCACCGCCAGCACCAGCGCCGACACGGTGAAGTTGGCGAAGAACCCCATCACCCCCAGCCCCGCGCCGAGGATGCCGCCGGCCTTGGAGCTGGCGGCGATCACGCCCGCGCCGGTGCCGCGCAGGTGCACCGGGTAGATCTCGGCCGCGTACGGGATCAGCATCGCGATCACGCCGCTGACGCTGACCAGCAGCGCCACGGTGGCGGCCACGGTCACGGCCTGCGACTTCAGGCCGAGGACGCCGATGGCGACGAACGCCAGCAGCGCCAGCGCCGTCAGGCCGATGAACAGCACCAGCGCGCGCACGCTGCTCCAGCGGTGGTACAGCGCGATGACCACGGCGATGCCCGGCAGCGCCAGCACCGCCGACCGCGCCAGCAGCGCGCTGGCACCGGCCGCGTCCACGCCCATCTGCACCAGGTTGACCGGCAGCCACAGCAGGAAGCCGAAGTTCACCAGCCCCCATGCCAGGCCGCACAGCAGCAGGCCCCAGCTGATGCGCGCATGGCGGCCGCGCAGCAGGGCGCGCAGACCGGTGACCGGGTGCTGCTCGTCGATCACCGCCGGCCCCGGGTGCCGGGCGTCGTCGGGCTCGATCGCATCGGCCGCTGGCGTCCCCGCGAATTTCGCCAGCACCGCGCGCGCTTCGCGCTCGAGTCCCGCATTGGACAGGAACCGCGGCGATTCGGGGATGTAGCGGTTGAGGAAGACGATCAGCGCCCCGGTCGGCAGCCCCAGCAGCCAGAGGATCCGCCAGCTGAACATCGGCTCCAGCCACGCCGCCGCGCCGGCCGCCAGCAGGTAGCCGGCCGACGTGCCGACGCCGCCCAGCGCCACCAGCAGCCAGCCACGGTGCGCCGCCGGCACGGTCTCGGCCATCAGGGTGAAGGTGATGGGCAGCAGGCCGCCGGCGGAGGCGCCCATCAGGAAACACATGGCCAGGTTCCACTCGAAGGTCGGCATCGCGCCGCAGATGGCCGTGCCCATGAACATCAGTGCCGACAGCAGGATCGCCGCGCGCCGGCCGAAAGCATCGGCCATCCAGCCCCACAGCACCGAGCCGACCGTGGTGCCGGTCAACGCGACCAGCGCCAGCACGCTCGCGGTCGGCGTGCTGATGGCGTACTCAAGGCTCATGCCCGGCATCACGAAGCCCAGCGTGGCCGGCTTCATGACGTCCACCGCCAGCGCGGCCACCAGCACCATGACCAGCTTCCAGTGCTCGCGGTTGAGCGCGACGCCGTCGGCGACATGGAAGTGCACCGCCCGGGCGTCGCCGTGCAGGGTCTGGCGCATCTGCGCCAGGCGCGGCGTCAGCCCGTAGGTGGACAGCGCCAGCCCCACCGGGATCAGCGCCATGCCCGACAGCATCGTGGCGTCCATCGGCATGCCGACCATCTGCCAGTCGGTGTACCGGCCCATCCAGAACATCGGCATGTGCGCCAGCACGCCGGCGACGACCGCGGCGCAGCCCAGCCAGAAGGCGACCGGGTGGTGGAAGGACAGGCCGTGTTTCATCGACGGGTTGCCGTGCGGGAAGCGCGCCAGCGTAGCGGGGGGCAGGGCGCGGCGATAGCCGGTCATGGCCGGCAATGGCCGTCGGGTGCGCCCTCAGTCCGGTGGTGGCGCGCTGCGCCCGGGGGTGTCACCGGGACAGCCGCGCCGTGACACCACGCTGATCGTCCCGCGGCTAGCGTTGCCGGCCCTGTTCCGGCGCGCCAGACCCATGTCCCCATCCGCACCGCTGCACACCCTCGAAGACCTGCTGGACCGCCTGCAGTCGGCCGGCGACGACAGTGCGCCCGGCACCACCGGCGCGGAGGACGCCGGTACGCGCGACGCCGGAACGGATGACCGCACCGATGACGGCACCGACGACGACACCGTGTCGCTGGGTGCCATCGTCGATGAGATCGGCACCCGCTCCTTCGGCCCGTTGCTGCTGCTGGCGGGCCTGGTGACGGTCATGCCGGTCGTTGGCGACATTCCCGGCGTGCCCACGGTGATGGCGCTGCTGGTGCTGCTGATCGCCGGGCAACTGCTGGTCGGGCGCGACCACTTCTGGCTGCCGCAATGGGTGCTGGACCGGTGCGTCAAGCGCGATCGCCTGCACCGCGCGCTGGGCTGGATGCGCAGGCCCGCGCAATGGATCGACCGGCTGCTCCGGCCGCGGCTGGTGTTCCTTGTCACGGGGGCGGGCCGGTACGGCGTGGCCCTTGCGTGCGTCGTCATCGCACTGGCGATGCCGCCGATGGAATTGGTCCCCTTCAGCGCGAACGCCGCCGGCGCGGTGCTGCTCGCGTTCGGCCTGGCGCTGATCGCGCGCGACGGCGTGTTCGCGCTGGTGGCCTACGCGGTCACGGCGTTGACCCTGGGCTGGGTGGCGATGCAACTGCTGGGCTGACGGCCGGCGCGGTCATGCCGCGCGGCGTGGCGCGCGCCACGCGTCCCAGCGTTCGCGCAGCGCCACCGAGGCCACCAGCAGGCAGGGCAGGAAGGTCAGCGTGACCAGGGTCGAGAACAGCAGCCCGCCCAGCACCACGACACCCAGGCCGCTGTAGAGCTCCGAGCCCGCGCCCGGGATCACCACCAGCGGCAGCAGGCCGAACACGGTGGTGGAGGTCGACATCAGGATCGGGCGCAGGCGGGTGCGCACCGCGTCGACCACCGCCTCCACGGTGGATGCCGCGCCTTCCTCCAGCCGCTGGAAGGTTTCCGACACCACCAGGATCGGGTTGTTGACCACGGTGCCCAGCAGCACCAGGAAGCCCAGCAGCGTGATCATGTCGAACGGCTGGTTGAACCCGCCCAGTCCGAGCGAGCCCACGGCGGCGCCGGCGCCGTTGAGCAGCGCCAGGCCGACGATGCCGCCGGCGATGCCAAGCGGCACCGTCGCCATCACGTACAGCGGCCGGCCCCAGTGGCGGAAGATCGCCACCAGCAGCAGGTAGCACAGCAGCAGCGCGATGGCGAAGTTGCCCGCCACCGCCTCGCGCGTCGCGTCCAGCTGGTCGCTGGCGCCGGAGATGTCCATGGCGATGCCCGGCGGCACCTCGCCGTCGGTGCGCATCGCCTCCACCAGGTCGGCCTGCACCCGCGCCACCGCCGTCTCCAGCGCCACCGAACGCGGCGGGATGACGTTGAGCGTGATCGTGCGCCGCCCGTCCAGGCGCCGGATGCTGTCGGTGTTGGCCGCCTCGCGCAGGTCCGCCAGCGCCGACACCGGCAGCACCGCGCCGCCGGGCGTGGCGACGGGCAGGTCGCGCAGGCGTTCCAGCTGCTGCGCGTTGCCGGCATTGCTGAAGAGGTAGATGTCGACCTTGTCGTTGCCCAGCACCATCTCGTCGACGAACGCGCCGTCGCTCAGCGCCGCCACCGCGAAGCCGAAGCCCTGCGCGTCCAGGCCGGTTTCGGCCAGGCGTTCCCAGCGCGGGTGCAGTTCCACCAGTGGCTGGTCCAGGCTCAGCGAGCCGGGCGAAGAGCCCACCCGCGCACCCGGGAACAGGTCCTGCGCGCGCTCGAAGGCGCGCCCGGCGGTGGCGTACAGCTGCGCCAGGTCATTGCCGGAGATGTCGACGTTGACGCTGCGCGTGCCGCCGTCGTTGCTGGAGATGATCGACCCGCGCGAGGAGAACGCACGCATGCCCGGCACCTGCAGGAAGCGCGCGTCCAGTGCATCCATCACCGCGTCGATGTGCGCCGGGTCCTTGGGCTCGGCGATGATCCGCAGCCCCTGCGGGTCCACCGAAAGGTTGAAGTAGGCCAGCGCCGGCATGTCGGTGTCGCCGTCGTCGAACGCCGAGGGTTCCGCGTCCAGGTGCGGCAGCAGGCCGTCGCTGATCGCGCGCGCGACCTGCTCCATCTCCGCCAGGTTGTAGCCGGGCGGGGCGATCATCCGCGAGAAGGTCTTGGGTTCCTCGCCTTCGGGCAGGTACTCGGCCGGTGGCGTCAGCAGCACCAGCGCCAGTACCGCGGCGGCGACCGTGCCGAGCAGTACGAGCCCGCGGCGTCGCGTGTCGCCGGCCAGGCGCTCGATGCGCGCGGCGATGCGCTCGAACAGCGCCTCGCCGGGGGCATGCGTGTCGCCCTGCACGCCGAAGGCCAGGCGCGCGCTGAGCGCCGGCACCACCGTCACCGCCACCAGCATCGAGGCCAGGATCGAGGCCGAGATCGCGATGGCGATGTCCGAGTACAGCTGCCCGGCCTCCTCCCGGATGAAGAGGATCGGCGCGAACACCAGCACCGTGGTCAGGGTCGAGGCCAGCAACGCCTTCCACACCCGCCGCACGCCGGCGACCGCCGCGGCCATCCGCTCCATGCCGCGCCGGCGCGCCTGGTCGATGCTCTCCAGCACCACGATGGTGTTGTCCACCGTCATGCCGATGGCAAAGGCGACGCCGGCCATCGAGATCACGTTGAGCGTGCGTCCCGCCAGCAGCAGGCCGACGAAGGCGGCGATGGTGCAGATCGGGATCGCCACCACGCCGGTCAACGTGGCGCGCGCCGAGCGCAGGAACACCCACATCACCAGCGTGGCCAGCAGCGCGCCCAGCAGCAGGTTGCGCCAGACGTTGGCGACCGACTCCTCGACGTAGCGCACGTCGTCGCTGCTCAGCGTCATCTCCAGCCCGAGCGGGGCGAGCAGCTCCTCGTTGATGCGCTCGACCTCCGGCAGCACGCCGTACTTGATCTGGATGACATTGGAGCCCGGCTCGCGCCGCACCGACAGGCTCAGCGCGGGCTTGCCGTTGTTGAACGACAGGTCGCGGCGTTCGAAATGGTCCAGCGTCACCGTGGCGACGTCGCCCAGGCGCACCAGCGCGTCGTCGCGCCGGTCCAGCACCAGGCCGGTGATCTGCTGCGGGTCCTCGAAGCGCCCGACCGTTCGCACCAGGTAGCGGCGCTTGCCGCTGTCCAGGTCGCCGGCGGAACTGTCGGTGTTGCGCGCGCGCAGCGCGTCGCGCACGTCCAGCATCGTCAGGCCGCGT
>MIDV01000144.1:64001-77229 GCA_001830245.1 Lysobacterales bacterium RIFOXYA1_FULL_69_10
CTCGATGCGCACCTGGCGGTCGGCGGCGCCGCCCACCTGCACCCGCGCCACGCCGGCGACGCGTTCGATGCGTGGGCGCACCGTGTCCTCGACGTAATCGCGCATCATGTCCAGGTCGAGGTCCAGTGCGCTGTCGCCGCGCGCGCCGATGCGGAAGTACATGAAGGCGTTGTCGGAGAACGAACTGGTCGACAGCGCCGGGTCGTCGACGTTCTCCGGGTAGCCCGACACCTGGCTGAGCGCGTTGTTGGTGCGGATCAGCGCCTCGTTGACGTCCACGCCGAACGGGAACTCCAACTCGATCGTGGCGCGCCCGGTGCCGGCCGTGGAGACCATCCGCTGCAGGTTGGGCAGCGTGCGCAGCACCTGCTCCTGCTCGATCAGGATCTCCTGCTCCACGTCCTGCGGCGTCGCCCCGGGCCAGCGCGTGTCGACGCTGATGGTGCGCACCTCCAGGTCCGGGATCATCTGCACCGGCACGCGCACGGCGGCGACGATGCCGAGCACGCAAACGATCAGCACCGCGACCGCGATCAGCGTACCGTGGCGCAGCACGCGCTCGAAGTCCACCGGTCAGTCCCCCGCCAGGCGCACCGCCTGGCCGTCGCGCAGGGCCTCGTTGCCGCGCACCACCACGCGCTCGCCGCGGCGCACGCCGCCCGACAGCGCGACCTGTTCGCCGGAGTCGCGCACCACCTCGACGGTGCGCTGGCGTGCCACCAGGCCGCCATCGCCGTCCTCGACCACGAACAGGCTGTAGCCGCCGTCGGGCTGGCGCAGCAGGGCATCGCGCGGCACCGCGAGTGCGTCCGTGCGCGCCGGCACGGCAATCTCGGCGCGGGCCGACGTGCCCGGCAACAGCCGCCCCTGCGGGTCGTCCACCTGCAGGCGCAGCAGGAAGGTGCGCGCACCGGGGTCGGTCACCGGCACCCGCGCCAGCACCCGCGCCGGGAGCGTTTCCCCGCCCAGCGCGTCGGCGCGCACGCGCACCTCGGTGCCGGTGCCCAGGTCGGCGTAGCGTTCCTGCGGCACCTGCACGTCCAGCCGCACGCGGTCGGTGGCCACCAGTGACAGCACCGGCGTGCCGCGCTGCACCCATTCGCCGGCCTCGGCCAGCTTCTCGGCGATGACGCCGTCGAACGGCGCCGGCAGGACATGGCGGTCCACCAGCTCGGCCTGCTCGCGGGAAGCGGCACGGACCGCGGCCAGCGCCGCCCGTGCAGACTCGGCTTCCGCAACCAGGGTGTCGGCCTGGCTGGCGGCGATGAACTGGTCGCGCGCAAGGCGCCGGGCCTCGTCGGCGCGACGGCCGGCTTCCGCGGCCGCGGTCTCGGCCGCGGCGACGTCGGCCCGGGTCCGCGACAGGGCCTGTCGCCCGACGGCCGGGTCCAGTTCCATCAGGGTTTGGCCGGCGCGCACCCGATCGCCCGCATCGACGTGCACGCGCGCGACCAACCCGTCGACCCGGGGTGACAGCCGGGCTTCGCGCTCGGCCACCAGCGTGCCGCTGACATCGAAGCGCTCGCCGAAGCCCGCCGTCCCCACCTCGACCACGCGGACCCGCGCCGGCGCCTCGGCCTCGCCACCGTCGCCATCGTCGGCGCAGGCGGCCAGCAGGGTGGCCAGCAGGACGCCGGGCAGCCAGCGGCCGGCGCGTGGAGGGGGTGTGCGAAGGGGCGGGAGGCTCATGCAGCGGGCGCGCGTTCCAGAGCGTTTCGACCTTAGCACGCAGCCGCAGGGCGGCCGGCGCCACAGCGGTCCGTCGCTGCAGCTACGGCGGCGGCCCTGCCGCGGATGCGCCAGGGGTTGATCGCGCGGCCATCGCCGCCATTGCATGGAGTCCCTACGAACCGGGAGTTCCCATGCCCACCGTCCTGATCACCGGCGCCAACCGTGGCATCGGCCTGTCGCTGGCCCGCCGCTACACCGCCCGTGGCGACCGCGTCATCGCCGCCTGCCGGCAGTCCAGCCCCGAACTCGAAGCCACCGGCGCGCAGGTCGAAGCCGGGGTCGACGTCACCGACGGCAAGGCCTTGGCTGCACTGGCCGGGCGCCTGGGCGACACCCGCATCGATACGCTGGTGTGCAACGCCGGCATCCTCGGCCGCGAGGCGCTCGACGCGCTGGACGAGGATGCGTTCGAGCGCATGCGCCGGCAGTTCGAGGTCAACGCCATTGGCCCGCTGCGCACCGTACACGCGCTGCAGGGCTGGCTTGGCGAGGGTGCGAAGGTCGGCATCGTCACCAGCCGCATGGGCTCGGTGGCCGACAACACCTCCGGCGGGCGTTACGGGTACCGCGCATCGAAGGCGGCGGTGAACGCCATCGGCAAGTCGCTGGCGGTGGACCTGGAGAAGCGCGGCATCGCGGTGGTGCTGCTGCACCCGGGGTACGTCGCCACCGAGATGGTCGGCGGCACCGGCGACATCCAGCCCGACGATGCGGCCGCGCAGCTCGTGCAGCGGATGGATGAACTGACGCTCGACCGGACCGGAACCTTTGTCCATGCCAACGGCCAGCCGCTGCCGTGGTGACCGTCCACCTGGAGCCGATGCGATGAGCGCCGACGAATTCGACCCCGACGACAATTTCGCCCACGGCCTGGAGGGCGCGGACGACATCGACGAGGACGCCGCCACCGAGCAGCTGGCGTGGCAGTGGCTGCTCTACGTCAATCCCGACGACGAGGATGGCGCGCAGGAGCAGTTCGCCGCCTGGCAGGAGGCCTGGCTGGCCGCCGGCGGCAACGAGGCCGACGCCGACCCGGTGGCTGCGCTGGCGGCGGTGACGGACTGGCGCTCCAGCGTGCAGGTCGATGTCGACGACGGGGCCGCGCTCGTCGACGGCCTCACCCAGCTCGCCGCCCGCGTGGACGTGCAGGTCGACTGGGGCGTGGACGACCCGGCCGACGACGCCGATCCCGAATCGCTGATGGCCGAGGCGCATGCCGCGCTGCGCCAGCACGGCTACACGCTGTGGGTGTGGGACGCCGGGTCCGACAGGAGCGCGGCCTGGCTGGCCTATCGGCGCGACGATGACGCGGTGCGCACGCTGGCCTCGGCGCTGGGAATCCCGGTGCGCGCGGGCGCCTGACGGGCATCGCCGACGGACGGTGTCCGTTGCCGCAAGGGCGGCGCGTTGCCACGTGGACCGGCCCCTCGCGGGGCCACTCCGGAACGCACGCCATGAACACCTCGCTGCTTGCCGCCGCACTGGCGGCCGTTGTCGCTTCGACGCTGGCCGGCTGCGATCGCCCGGCCGGCGAAACCGCGCCGCAAGCCCAGGCGCCCGACGCCGACAGCGCGGCAGCACCGGCCCCGGATGCCACCGCCGCGGCATCGGCCACGCCGCCCACGGACTTCAACCAGCTGGCGCAGCGGCTGGTCACACAGAGCGCGGCGGTGAAGGAAGGCGACCTGGTCTGGATCAGCGGGCGCCCGCATGACGCCGCGCTGCTGGAAAGCATCGCGGTGGAGGTGCGCAAGGCCGGTGCGTTCCCGACCATCGAGTACAGCAGCGACGACCTCAGCAAGCGCCTGTTCTTCGACGTGCCGGCGGAGTACGACAGCCAGGCCAATGGCTGGGGCGCGGCGCTGGCCGAGACGGCCGACGTCGTCATCAACCTGGACAACGGCACCAGCGAGAACCTGTTCGAGGGCGCCGACCCCAAGCGCGTGGCCGCGCGCGGCAAGGCCAACGAAGCCATCGGGCAGGCCTTCGTGCGCAACAACGTGCGCACGGTCGATGTCGGCAACAACCTCTACCCGACGCCGTGGCGCGCCGAGCGCTTCGGCATGGACGCGGCGGCGCTGTCGAAGATGTTCTGGGACGGCGTCAACCTGGACTACGCCGAACTGGAAGCGCGCGGCGAAGCGGTGCGCAAGGCCCTGGCCGCGGGCGACACGCTGCACATCACGCATCCGGCCGGCACCGACCTGCGGCTGCGCGTGCAGGGGCGGCCGGTGCTGGTCAGCGACGGCGTACTGTCGGACGCCGATATTGCGCGAGGCGGGGCGTCGACCTCGGTCTACCTGCCGGCCGGCGAGGTCTACACCACGCCCGTGCCCGGCAGCGCCGAGGGCACGCTGGTCGTGCCGCACTGGTACTACCGCGGCAAGGCGGTGGACAACCTGACGTTGACGTTCCAGGGCGGCCAGGTGACGGCCCTGTCGGGCGATGGCCCGGGGTTCGCCGACATGAAGGCCGACTACGACGCGGTGGACGACGCGCGCAAGGCGCAGTTCGCCTTCTTCGACCTGGGCATCAATCCCAACGTGGCACTGCCGGCCGAAAGCCGGGTCGGCAACTGGGTGCCGGCGGGCACCGTGACCGTGGGCACCGGCAACAACACCTGGGCCGGCGGCGACAACTCGGTGCCGCACAGCATCACCGCCTCGCTGCCCGGCGCCAGCGTCACGCTGGACGACACGCGGATCGTCGATGCCGGCGAGCTGAAACTCTGATCGGGAGGGCCGCGTTCCGCGCGTGGGCGTCGCTCAGCCGCCCACGCGCGTACGCACCGCGTCCATGTCGCGGATCGGGCGTACCTCGATGCAGCCGGTCTGCGCCCACGGGAATTCCGCGGCGATCTCCACTGCCTCGTCCAGGCTGTCGGCTTCGATGATGTTGTAGCCGGCCAGCACTTCCTTGGTTTCGGCGAACGGGCCGTCCAGCACCTGCGTGCGGCCGTCGCGGATGCGCACCGAGCGCGCCTTGCGTGCCGACTCCAGTTGCTGCGAGCCCAGCAGCCTGCCGTCGCGCTTGAGCTCGTCGGCGTGGCCGAAGCAGGCCTTCATGCGGGAATCGAATTCGCCCTCGGGCAGCGCGTCCAGCAGGGTGTCGTCGTTGTAGACCAGCAGCAGGAATTGCATGGGCGCTCCGGCGGTGCGTGGGGACGGCCATCATGCCCGCAACGGCCGGTCGAAAAAAAGTTCGCCGCGCGTGTCGATACCGCCGGCCTCCGCCCGTCGCCCCCATTGAAGGCGCCGCTGCAGGTGCCACAGGCGAGGAGAACCCCGATGCGCGTCATGGTGTTGGTCAAGGCCACCGAACAGTCCGAAGCCGGGCACATGCCCTCCACCGAACTGCTGGAGGCGATGGGCCGCTACAACGAGGAGCTGGTCAAGGCCGGCGTGATGCTGGCGGGCGAAGGCCTGCACCCCACCGCGCGTGGCGCGCGGGTGCGCTTCGATGGCGCCTCGCGCACCGTTGTCGACGGCCCGTTCGCCGAGACGAAGGAACTCGTCGCCGGCTTCTGGCTGTGGCAGGTGCGCTCGATGGACGAGGCGATCGAGTGGGTGCGCCGCTGCCCCAACCCGCACGAGGGGCCTTGCGAGATCGAGATCCGCCCGGTGTTTGAAGCCGAGGATTTCGGCGAGGCGTTCACCCCCGAACTGCGCGAGCAGGAACAGCGCCTGCGCGACGCCACCGAAGCGCGCTGACGTTCCGGGCCCCACGCCCCGGTAGCCAACCCCTAGCCCCTAGTCCCTGGAGAAACCCATGCAACTCGTTCCCTACATGATGTTCAACGGCCAGTGCCGCGAGGCATTCGCCTTTTATGCCAAGGCCATCGGCGCCGAGGTGTCCTACTGCCTGACGTACGGCGACTCGCCTATGTGCGACGAAATGCCGGCCGACAGCCGCGAGTGGATCATGCACAGCCAGATCGAGGCACCGGGCCTGATGTTGATGGGCGCCGACGGTCCGCCGATGGAAACCCCGGCCGGTGCCGGCACGGTCAACAACCTGATGGTCGACACCGTCGACGAGGCCGAACGCGTGTTCGCGGCACTGGCCGACGGCGGGCAGGTGCAGCAGCCCATCCAGGAAACGTTCTGGGCGCTGCGCTGGGGGATGCTGGTGGACCGCTACGGCAAGCCGTGGATGGTCAATTGCTCGCGCCCCGAGTAGGACGCGACCGCAGGTACATCCGAGCCGCATTTCCCACTCCCTGTCCCACCTGGAGCGCCCTTCATGCAGATGTTCGTCAATCTCCCCGTCCGCGACCTCGACCGCACGGTCGCGTTCTTCACCGCGCTGGGTTTCAGCTTCAACCCGAAGTTCACCGATGAGAACGCGACCTGCATGCTGGTCGGCGAGGACTGCTTCGTGATGCTGCTGGTGGAGCCATTCTTCCGCCAGTTCACCGACAAGCAGTTGTGCGACACGGCCACGTCGATCGAGACGCTGGTGGCGCTGGGCGCCGAGAGCCGCGAGGGCGTGGACGCGCTGCTCAAGGCGGCGTTGGACGCCGGCGCCCGGGAACCGCGGCCGGCGCAGGACCACGGCTTCATGTACACGCGCAGCTTCGAGGACCTGGACGGCCACACGTGGGAGATCTTCTACATGTCCGGCGACCCGGCGTGACCGGGGCGGGCGGGGCGCGGGTATGCACGCGGGTTTGCCCCGGCGGCCGGTCGATGGTGTGATCCGCGTCCATGGACGCGGCCCCTCCCGACGACACCGCACGGCACGCCACCCACCGCACCATCGAGGCGGTGTGGCGGATCGAGTCGCCCAAGCTGATCGCGCGGCTGGCGCGGATGCTGCGCGACGTCGGCCAGGCCGAGGACCTGGCGCAGGACGCGCTGGTCGCGGCGCTGGAGCACTGGCCGCGCGCCGGCGTGCCCGACAACCCCGGTGCGTGGTTGATGCAGACCGCCAAGCGCCGCGGCATCGACCGCATCCGCCACCGCGACCTGGTGGACGATCGCCACGCCCGCTACGGCGAGTCGCTGGAGCCCGCGGCCATGCCGGCGCCTGACGATGCCGACCGCCTCGACGACGACATCGGCGACGACCTGCTGCGGCTGGTGTTCACCGCGTGCCATCCGGTGCTGTCGACCGAGGCGCAGGTCGCGCTGACGCTGCGCATGCTGGGCGGGCTGACCACCGCGGAGATCGCACGCGCCTTCCTGCAGCCCGAGCCGACCATCGCCCAGCGCATCGTGCGTGCCAAGAAGACGCTGGCCAGCAGGCAGGTCGGCTTCGAGGCGCCGCGGCGCGAGGATCTCGCCGATCGCCTGGCCGCCGTGCTCGGCGTGGTCTACCTGGTGTTCAACGAAGGCTACGCGGCCACCGCCGGCGACGACTGGATGCGTCCGGAGTTGTGCCAGGAGGCCATGCGCCTGGGGCGCGTGCTGGTGGGGTTGCTGCCGGCCGAGCCGGAGGTGCACGGGCTGGTGGCGCTGATGGAGATCCAGGCCTCGCGCATCCCCGCGCGTACGCAACCCGACGGCACGCCGATCCTGTTGCTGGACCAGAACCGCGCGCGCTGGGACCGGCTGTTGATCAGCCACGGCCTGGCGGCGCTGGAGCGCGCGCATCGGCTGGGAGGAACGGATGGCGTGTACGTGCTGCAGGCCGACATCGCCGCCTGCCACGCCCGCGCGGCACGCCCCGAAGACACCGACTGGACCCGCATCGCCGCGCTCTACGCACGGCTGGGCGTGGTCGCGCCTTCGCCGGTGATCGACCTCAACCGCGCGGTCGCGATGTCAATGGCCGACGGCCCCGCCGCCGCACTGCCGCTGGTGGATGCACTGGCGGCGGACGGCGCGCTGGCCGGCTACCACCCGCTCCCGGCGGTGCGCGGCGACCTGCTGTCCCGGCTGGGGCGCAACGCCGAAGCGGCGGCCGCGTTCCGCGAGGCCGCGTCGCTGACGCGCAACGCACGCGAGCAGGCGCAGTTGAAGGCGCGGGCGGAGGCGTGCGGGGTTGCGGAGTGAGGGTGACGGGAAGCCGTGGCAGGTAGCCGGTCACAGTCCGATGTCCACCGTCTCCGAAGCCGTCATTCCCGCGAAGGCGGGAATCCAGTGACGTTGCTCTTCGATCGCCTAGCCCGAGACCTTTAGCATCCGATTACCTACCGCGCCAATGCATTTCAAAGTCCATGGATTCCCGCCTTCGCGGGAATGACGGAATGAAAAAGCGCAGCCCCGGAGCGCGGGCCCAGTCCGCGCCCCGTGGCCGCCCGCCTTGACCGGATGGGACCCGACGGCTCCTGACGAGGAGGCGGGCCATTGTCCAGCCGGCCGTCTCAGCCCCTGAGACGGCTCAGTCGCGCCGGCCGCCGTACCACAGGCCCAGCGCATCGCGGCTGCGCAGCAGGCGGCGTCCGCGTACTGCGAAGCGCAGCAGCAGCCACAGGTGCTCGCGCAGCGGATGGCTGCGCAGCTTGCGCGCCGAGGTCGACACGCGCTCGCGCAGGACCACGAACCGGCCCTGCGTGGCCAGTGCGCGGCTCAGGGCGACGTCCTCGCCGGCGAACCAGCGCTCGTCGAAGCCGCCCACCGCCTCGAACGCATCGCGGCGGCAGAACACGAAGCAGCCCGCGGCCGCACGCATCCGCCGCAGCAGCCAGTTGGAAGCCGCCAGTCCCGCGCGTACGTGCCAGGCCAGCGGCCCGCGCAATGCGACCGTGGCGCCACCGCCGACCGCGCCGGCCTCCAATGCCGACAGCGCCGCGCGCAGCAGCGCGGTGTCGACCCGCGTGTCGGCATCGACGAACACCAGCGTGTCGCCCCGTGCCGCGCGCGCGCCGGCATTGCGGGTGGCGGCGATGTGGCGGTGCTCGACCCGCAGCACGCGCGCACCGGCCGCGCGGGCGATGTCGCCGGTCCCGTCGCTGGAGGCGTCGTCGACCACCACGATCTCAAAGCCATCCGTGCCGACCGTGGCGGACGCGGCCGCGTGCAGCGCCTGCAGCGTGGCGGGCAGGCGCGTGGCTTCGTCGTGCGCGGGGACGATCAGCGACAGCATCGGCCGATGATGGCACGCGGCCGCATGGGTCCCGGTGCCGCGATGCTCGGGCAGAATGCGCGGCCGCCGATCCACCCGCCCGCCCGCACGTCATGACCGACCCCGTGTTCGCCTTCAGCCCCATCGCCCACGTGCGCTCGCCGTACGCGCGCCGCATCGACGCGCCGCACCAGCCGACGGTGGTGGCCGGCACGCGCAGCGGGCAGGTGGAGGCCGGTTGCATCGAGTTCGTGCCGGGCATTCCCGACGAGGCGTTCAGTGACCTTGCCGGGTTCGAGCGCATCTGGCTGGTGTTCGCCTTCCACCGCAGCGAAGGCTGGACGCCCCGGGTGCGCCCGCCGCGTGGAGGCGTGCGCCGTGGCGTGCTGGCCACGCGCGCGCCGCACCGGCCCAACCCCATCGGGCTGTCGTGCGTGCAGCTCGACGCGATCGACGGTCGCGTCCTCCACGTGCGCGGCCTGGACCTGCTGGACGGCACCCCGGTGCTCGACATCAAGCCGTACGTGCCCTACGCCGATGCGTTTCCCGAGGCGCGCGCCGGATGGATCGATGCGATCGACCTCAGCCAGGGCGTGCAGTCGGCGCCCGGGCCGCGGCGCCCGCGACAAACCTGAACCTCGCGCACGCGATCGCCGCGCCGGGTCGCACTTGGACGCGCGGCGTCGCTGGTTCCAGGCGTTCTGGTCGAACCGTGGGCGGATCAGCCGCCGAGCTTGAGTGCAGGGAACTGCCCGGTCATGCGCACGCCGTCCGCCACGCCCCAGCGGATGCCGATGCGGCGCAGGCGCTGCTCTGTGGCCTCGCGCAGGTCCGGTGGCGTGGCGCGCAGGATCGCGTCATGGCGTTCGGCCCACGCCGCGGCATACGCGAACAGGCCGCGGTGGCGGTGCTGCAGGTCGGGCATGTCCTCTTCCAGCCGCGCGATGGCCGCATCGATGCCTGCGGCATCCAGGTGCGGCGTTGCTTGGGCGGCGGGGAAGGGGGACATCCAGGCTCCGGGGTTCGGGGGGCGGCAGTGCGGCGTCGGGTGACGGCACCCGACGGCATCAGCCGGCTGCATCAGCAAGAGGGACGCAACAACAATGCCAAGGCCGTGATTCCACGGTGAACGGTTCAGCCACCCCCTGAACGCGCATTCAGTCGTACTGCCACCGACAGGACACAGCCGTGCGTCGGCAGGGGTTATTCCCGTCGTCGGGCTGCGGCATGCTGAACGGCCCCAGCGCCTGCGAGACCCCCCATGCCCGCCCCGACTGCCGCTGACCGATCCCCTGCCGGGCGACGCCCCGGGCATGCGCAACCGGCGGCTTCCGCCGACGTCCTGGTGATCCGCGACCTCTCCAAGACCTACGCGTCGGGCTTCAAGGCGCTCGAATCGGTCGACCTCACCATCCGCCGCGGCGAGATCTTCGCGCTGCTGGGCCCCAACGGCGCCGGCAAGACCACGCTTATCAGCATCGTCTGCGGCATCGTCAACGCCAGCGGCGGCACGGTGGAGGTCGACGGCCACGACATCGTGCGCGACTACCGCGCCGCGCGCGCCACGGTCGGGCTGGTGCCGCAGGAGTTGTCGACCGACGCGTTCGAAACGGTGTGGGCGACGGTGCGCTTCTCGCGCGGACTGTTCGGCAAGGCGCCCGATGACGCGCACCTGGAGCGCGTGCTGCGCGAGCTGTCGCTGTGGGACAAGCGCGACAGCAAGATCATGACGCTGTCGGGCGGCATGAAGCGACGCGTGCTGATCGCCAAGGCGCTGTCGCACGAGCCGTCGGTGCTGTTCCTGGACGAGCCCACCGCCGGCGTGGACGTCGAGCTGCGCCACGACATGTGGCAGATGGTGCGGCGCCTGCGCGAAGCCGGCACCACCGTCATCCTGACCACCCACTACATCGAGGAAGCCGAGGAGATGGCCGACCGCATCGGTGTGATCAACCGTGGCCGCCTGGTGGTGGTGGAGGACACGCGCACCTTGATGCGCAAGCTCGGCAAGAAGCAGCTGACCCTGACGCTGCAGGCGCCGCTGCAGGCGATCCCCGAAGGCCTGGCCGGCCAGCCGCTGGAGCTGTCCGACGACGGCGCGTCGCTGGTGTACACCTTCGACACGCAGCACGAGCGCACCGGCATCGCCAGCCTGCTGCGCCAGCTGGCCGACCACGGCATCGACTTCAAGGACCTGCACTCCAGCGAGAGTTCGCTGGAGGAGATCTTCGTCAGCCTGGTGCGCGACGGCGCGCCGCCGGCGGCCCCCGTCGAGTCGGAGGTGCGCGCATGAGCCTCAACACCCACGCCATCCGCGCGATCTACCGCTTCGAGATGGCGCGCACCTTCCGCACCCTGGGCGAATCGATCGCCTCGCCGGTGCTGACCACGTCGCTGTACTTCATCGTCTTCGGCGCGGCGATCGGCTCGCGCATGGGCGACATCGACGGGGTGAGCTACGGCGCCTTCATCATCCCCGGCCTGGTGATGCTGTCGCTGCTCAGCGAGAGCATCTCCAACGCGTCGTTCGGCATCTACATGCCCAAGTGGTCGGGGACGATCTACGAGCTGCTGTCGGCGCCGGTGTCGTACGTGGAAGTGGTACTGGGCTACGTCGGCGCGGCGGCGACCAAGTCGTTGATGCTGGGGCTGCTGATCCTGGCGACGGCGCGGCTGTTCGTGCCCTACGAGATCGAGCACCCGCTGTGGATGCTGTGCTTCCTGGTGCTGACCGCGCTGAGCTTCAGCCTGTTCGGTTTCATCATCGGGCTGTGGGCCGACGACTTCCAGAAGCTGCAGATCATCCCGCTGATGGTGGTCACCCCGCTGACCTTCCTGGGCGGGGCGTTCTACTCGATCAAGATGCTGCCGCCGTTCTGGCAGCAGGTGACGCTGTTCAACCCGGTGGTCTACCTGATCAGCGGGATGCGCTGGAGCTTCTACGGCGTGTCGGACGTCAACGTCGTCGTCAGCGCGGCGATGATCCTGGCCTTCCTGCTGGCGTGCCTGGCGGCGGTGTGGTGGATCTTCCGGACGGGCTGGAAGCTCAAGGCCTGACCCATTGCGCCAGGCAGCGGCGCCTCACGCGTCGTCGTTGCCCGCGGCGGTGTCGAGGAACCACGCCTCGACCTTGCCCTTGGCCTTCATCGTCATCGGCTGGCCACGGCGGTCCAGCGACTTGCCCACGGGCAGGCGCACCCAGCCCTCGCTGATGCAGTACTCCTCGACGTTGTGGCGCTCGATCCCGTTGAAGCGGATGCCGATGCCGCGTTCGAGCACGTCTTCAACGTAGTGCGGGCTGCGCGGGTCGGTGGACAGGCGGTCGGGCGGGGTGTCTTGGGGGGTGTCTGACATCGGTGTGGTCGCACTTCGCGCCCGGGTGGCGCGGGGCGCGCAGGATACGCCGGCCGCCGGCACGGGTCGAACGCGTGTCAGCCCGCTCGCGTCAGTCCGCTCGTATCAGTTCCGGGCGACCAGTTCCTCGGCCACGTCGCCCGGCAGTGCATCGCGCCACGCCGCGTACACCTGGTCGGCCGCCTCCAGCCAGTCCAGCCCGGTGCCGGCCTGCGTCGCATGCCACTGCGCGCCCAGCTCCGGCTCGATCGCGTTCCAGGCACGGAAGCCGTACCGGTTGCGCGCCTGGAGGCCGAACTGGGTGGCCCGCAGCGTCTGCGCGGCGGTGAGGGGCAGGGGGCGCAGGCGCGGATGGATGACAGCCGACATGGCGCGGTTCCGGGGTGGGGGTGGCGCCATGCTGGCGAGGCGGATGTAAAGGTTCGGTTTACGCGGCGGGCGCGCGGTGAACGGGTTCAGGGTGTGCCATGTCCGGAGCATCCGGTTTGAGGGTGACTTTGGATTGACGGAGAACGACTGGGAGCATTCCCAGACCCGTAGGGCGGCGGGCAGGACGCCCGCCGTTTCCCGACCGAGCCATGGATGGCGAGTCGGGAAATCCCCGCGTCACCGCACGTGAGGTGTTTGAAGTGTCGAGGAAGGCCTTTTCTTTGGTTCTGTTTCTTTTGGGCCAGCAAAAGAAATGAACTCGGCCGACAGGACGAAAGCCTTTGCTTCAAAAGAGAAAGGCTGCCCGACGCATCGGCGTCGATCTACGAGCGCTCCCCCCGCCCCTGCGCCTTCGCATTGGCGATGACGGCGCGCACCCGCGCGCGGTCCACGTGCCGCGAAATCGCCACCGCACCCAGCGCGATCGCCTGTTCGCGCATCGGTGCGGGCACGTCGTAGTGCGCGCCG
Organism: Lysobacterales bacterium RIFOXYA1_FULL_69_10; assembly: GCA_001830245.1. Lineage (GTDB taxonomy): Bacteria > Pseudomonadota > Gammaproteobacteria > Xanthomonadales > Xanthomonadaceae > Lysobacter_C. The sequence goes on from MIDV01000144.1 coordinate 76,992, forward strand.
CTGGTCTTGTTCTGGAAGGCGCGGCGCGGCAGGCCCAGGCGCGCGGCGAAGGCGTGCAGCTCCTCCAGCGTGTCGGCCATCAGGTGCGCCCAGCGCTGGCCGCGCCACAGCGTCACCGCGTCGTCGACATAGACGGCCATCGCTCAGCGCGCGAACAGCTGCGCGGGGTCGGCGAACGCCTTGAACTCCACCGCGTTGCCCGATGGGTCGTGGAAGAACATCGTCGACTGCTCGCCGG
>MIDV01000144.1:77236-85410 GCA_001830245.1 Lysobacterales bacterium RIFOXYA1_FULL_69_10
GGCGAAACGCACGTGCGGCTCGATGACAAATGCCACGCCTGCCGCGCGCAGCCGCGACGCCAGTGCGTTCCAGTCGTCCGGCGACAGCACCACGCCGAAATGCGGAACGGGAACGTCGTGTCCGTCCACCGCGTTGTGGGCCGCGGGCGTGAAGGCACGTGCCGCATCGCTGTGGTGGCAGACCAGCTGGTGGCCGTAGAGGTCGAAATCCACCCAGTGCGTGTCGCTGCGGCCTTCCGCGCAGCCCAGCAGCCCGCCGTAGAACGCACGGGCGGCGGCGACGTCGTGCACCGGGATGGCGAGGTGGAAGGGGGGCAGCGGGTGCGGCATGGCGGCCTCGTGCGTCGTGCGGGTGGAGACGCGCACATCCTCGCACCCGGCCGTGGCCACGGTGCATGCGCGCGCCGCCGGCATAATGGCCCGCCCTGACCCCGGAGCCGGCCTTGCCGACCCCCGACCCCCGCACTGCCGAAGCCCGCCGCCTGGACGACGAACACGCGTCGCTGGGCGACCAGCTCGGCGCGATCATCGCCCACCTCCCGCCCGACACCATCAGCCTGGGCGAGCTGCTGGACGTGTTCGGCGACGAGGGTTTGCTGCTGCTGACGGTGCTGCTGACGCTGGTGTTCCTGATCCCGGTGTCGATCCCGGGGGTGAGCACGGTGTTTGGTGCGGCGATCCTGCTGGTCGGCATCAGCCGCCTGATCGGGCGCGAGCTGTGGCTGCCGGCCCGCCTGCGCACCCGCCGCCTGCCGGCCGACAAGCTGCGGCCCGGGCTGGAGCGCGGCATGGAGTGGGTGCGGCGGATGGAGCGCATCAGCCGGCCGCACCGGCTGCCGTCGCTGGCCAGCGGGCGCGGCATCGACACGCTCAACAACCTCGCGTTCATCCTGGCCGCACTGCTGCTGATGGCGCCGTTCGGCTTCGTCCCGTTCAGCAACACCTTCCCGGCCGTGGCCCTGCTGCTGTACGCGGTCGGCCTGATCCAGCGCGACGGCGGCGCCATCCTGCTGGGCCATCTGGCCAACATCGCCACGATCGTCTACTTCGGCGTGCTGATCGGCGGCGGTGGGCTGGCCGCGCACCAGTTGCTGCAGCGCTTTACCGGTTGATGGCCTGCGCGGCGGGGTCGTCGCGTTCTCCCCTCCTGCACGGGTCGCGCCAGTTCGGCGCGGTCCTTTTTCGGGAGGAGACTCGATGAACCGTTCAACCGCACCCCGCATTCCGCTCCGGATCGCCGCGTTGGCGCTGGCCGCATTGGCCGTAGTCGCCGGCGGCGTCGCCGTGGCGCAGGACGCCGCTGCGCCGGCTCCGGCTCCCCCGGGCACGGTCGACACCGATGGCGACGGCGTGCTGTCGGCCGCCGAGCATTCCGCGGCTGCCCGCGGCGCCTTCCAGCGAATGGACGCGGACGGGGATGGCAGGATCACCGTGGACGAGATGGGTGCGATGCCCGGCTCGAATGCCGCGGGCATGCCGTCCGCCGCCGACCGCATGAAGTCCGTCGACACCGATGGCGACGGCGTGCTGACCGCGCAGGAGCACGCCGCGGCCACCGATGCCGCCTACAAGCGGTTGGATGCCGATGGTGACGGCCGCCTGACGCTCGACGAGGTGCGTGCCGGAGCCGCTGCCGCACAGGCCGCCCGCCCGGCGCAGCCCACGCCGACGCCGCGCTGACGGGCAAGCGCGCTGACGGGCGAGCACGCGCCGGCGGCCACGCGCCGTCGGCGGCGACCGGGCAGCCACCCTTCAAGTTTTGCCGCGACCGGCCGATTCCGTGGCTGAAACGCGGCCGTCCCACCGGCCGACCCGTCCAATTGGCCGAATGGAGACATCGTGCGCCCGGTGCAGGAGGAGGAACTCGTCGTCGGCCAGCCACTGGCGTGGCCGCTGTTCGACCCGGCCGGCAAGTTGCTGGCTGACGCCGGCGCGATGGTGCTGTGCGAGGCGCAGCGGCTGACGCTGTTGCAGCGCGGCTTTGTCGACCCGGCGCTGTGCCTGGTCGAGGACGAAAGGCTGCTGGCCGACGACGTCGGCGAACCCGAACTGCCGCCGCCGCCCCTGCCGCCGGTGTTCGGCGAGGTGCGCGCGCTCAAGCGCCGCCTGGCCGACGCCCACATGCAGCTGCTGGCCGCCGGTACGCCCGAGGGCGCGCTGGTCGTGCTGGAGCTGGTGACCGAACTGCAGGCGCTGGTCGCGCGCGACGCCGATGCCGCGCTGGCCGCGGTGCAGCTGGACCTGGACGATGGCGGCCACATCTCCCGCCAGGTGCATGCCGCGATCCTCTGCCAGATGGCGCTGCGCGCACGCGAGCGCGACCCGGCCGAAGTCGACTCGCTGATGGCGGCCGCGTTGACCTACGACCTGGCGCTGGGGCCGATCGCCGATACCCTCAACCGCCAGCAGGGCGAACTCAGTGCGCAGCAGCGCCGGCAGGTGTCGGCGCACCCGGACGAAGCGGTGATGCTGCTCAAGGCGGCGGGCGTGGAAGACCCGCTGTGGCTGGATGCCGTGCTGCACCATCACGAGCGACTCGACGGCAGCGGCTACCCGCACGGGCTGATGGGCCGCGACATCGGCGACGGCGCGCGCCTGCTGGCGGTGGTCGACATCTTCTCGGCGATGGTGCGGCCGCGCGCGTACCGCGAGGCGGTGATCGCCCGCAACGCGCTGCGCAACCTGTTCATGGAGCGCGGCACCGCCGTCGACACGGAACTGCCGGGGCTGCTGGTCAAGGAGATCGGCGTGTTCCCGCCCGGCACCGTGGTCCGGCTTGCGAGCGGGGAGGTCGGCGTGGTGACCCACCGCGGCGGCAACGCCGCCTGCCCGCGCGTGGCACGGCTGGTGAACGCCAATGGCACGTTCGCGGCCGTGGCCCGCTCGCGCGACACCCGCGAGGCCGAGCACGCCATCGTCGAAGCCGTACCGCAGGCCCGCTACCAGGCCTTCCTGAGCAACTGCGCCCGGTTCTGGGCCGACGGCCCCCAGGTGCGCTCCGCCCCGAATCGTCCAGCGCCGGCCGCTGCCCCCGTGGTCCTGCCCGCAGCCGCCGTGGAGGCGTCCGCGCCGACGCCCGAGGACGCTGAAACCGCCGCCGGCTGAACAGGCGGCCGCACGCGGCGATTGCATTGCGGAGCAGGGCGGGCTAACGTGCGCCCGCTGTGTTCGTCAAGGGTCACCCGAAACGTGGCCCGATGCCGTAGATCCCTGATCCGCTACATCGTTGCACTCGCTTCCTCCTTGCAACCAGCCAAGCGCCGCGCAAGCGGCATCCAAAACTTCCGTTACAAGGAGCAAGAAAATGTCGAACCGTGAAACCGGTACCGTCAAGTGGTTCAACGATGCCAAGGGCTTCGGCTTCATCAGCCGTGAGAACGGCGAGGACGTGTTCGTGCACTTCCGCGCGATCCAGTCCAATGGCTTCAAGAGCCTGCAGGAAGGCCAGAAGGTCGAGTTCACCGTGACCCAGGGCCAGAAGGGCCTGCAGGCCGACGCCGTCACCCCGCTGTAAGGGCGACGCGTTACCTGCCGCAGCGGCCTTCGTGCCGCGGCGACACCTTCGAAAGACCCGGCTTCGGCCGGGTTTTTCTTTGCGCGCGCTTCAGGCTTCCCGCGCGTGGCCGTTAGTCCACCCCATGTCCCGCGCCCCCCGACCCGTCCCGGCCCCGCACCGCATCCGGCGCACCGTGATGTGCGGTGGCGTGACGGGTGCGCCGGATGTCGGCAGCGCGGGATGAAACAATCGCCGCCGATGTCCGAGCCCACCGCGCCTGTCGACTCCGCCCTGCCGGTCACGCCGGGCCTGGCGCGTGCGCCGGCCCCGGTGCGCGACCGCGGCCTGCGGTTCTGGCTCGGCCTCGGGTACGCGGCGATCGTGGTCGGCTTCGCGGTCGCGCTGGCGGTGCTGGCCAACCTGGGCGCCACCCGGCAGATGGAGCGCGAGGCCGGCCAGCGGCTGGATGCGCAGGCCCGGCACATGGCCGAGCGGCTCGACCTGGGCGTGGCCGAGCGGCTCGACGACATGCGCCTGCTGGCGCTCCTGCCGCTGCTGCGCGGCGACCCCGTCGATGCCGCCGCTGTGCGCACGCTGTTCAACGAACTGGCGCGCACCGAACCCGAGTACACGTGGATCGGCTTCGCCGCGGCCGACGGCACGGTGCGCGTGGCCAGCGGCGGCCTGCTGGAAGGGGCCAACGTCAGCCAGCGGCCGTGGTTCCAGGCGGCCCGTCGCGGCCCACACCTGGGCGACGTGCACGAGGCGGCCATGCTGGCGCGGCTGCTGCCGGCCGAACCCGGCGGCCAGCCGCTGCGGCTGATCGATGTCGCCGCTCCGGTACGAAGCGCCGATGGCCGCCTGCTGGGCGTCGTCGGTGCGCACCTGTCATGGCGCTGGGCCGAAGGACAGCGCGACCGGTTGCTGGGGCCGGAGGCCGACCGTGGCCTGCAGGAGCTGTGGGTGCTGGATGCCCAGGGCCGCGTCCTGATGGGGCCGGACGACCGGGTCGGGCAGGTGTTGGATACACCGAGCGCGCATGCCGTAGCGGCGGCGCGCAGCGGCCACCTCGCCGAGACCTGGGACGACGGTGTCGACTACCTCACCGGCTACGCGCAGACCGGCCGCGATGCCGACGGGCCGAGCGTCGGATGGCGCGTGCTGGTGCGCGAGCCGCGCGAGGTGGCGATGGCCGAAGTGCGCGGATTGCGCCGGGCGCTGACGGCGGTGGTGGCGGTGCTCGCGCTGCTGTCGATTGCCGCAGCGCTGCTGCTGGCGCGCAAGATCAGCGCACCGCTGCACACACTGGCCGAGGCCGCCACGGTGATGCGCACCGGTCTGACCGTGGTGCGCCTGCCGCAGCTGGGCGGTTACCGCGAGGCGCAGCAGCTCTCGACCGCGTTGAGCAGCCTGTTCGAACAGGTCGGCCAGCGCGAGCGCGAGCTGCGCGACCTGGCCGAGAACCTGGAGCGGCGTGTCGAGGCACGCACGCAGGAACTGCACAGCGCCAACAACGAACTTGAACGCCTGTCGGTGACCGACAGCCTCACCGGCCTCAACAACCGCCGCTACTTCGACACCCAGCTGGCGCACGAGATGCAGCGCGCGCGCCAGCAGCTGCAGCCGCTGCTGCTGATCGACCTGGATCACTTCAAGCGCATCAACGACACGCATGGCCACCCCGCCGGCGACCGCGTGCTGCAACTGGTGGCCGACCTGCTGGACCAAGGCCTGCGGCCGACCGACGCCATCGCGCGGATCGGCGGCGAGGAGTTCGCGGTGATCGCCGCCGGCGCCGACCTCGCGCAGGCCAGCCTCCTGGCCGAGCGCCTGCGGAGCCGTGTCGCCAGCGCCAGCCCGCTGGAGATCGGGCGCCTGGAGCTGCCGATCTCGGTCAGCATCGGCGTGGCCAGCGCATGGCCGGCCGAAGGCGACGCCACCGCCATGGAGACCGCGGCCGAGCGGCTCTACACCCAGGCCGACATGGCGCTGTACCGCGCCAAGCGCGCCGGCCGCGACCGCGTCGAAGGCACGGTTGCCTGATCGCGCCCAAGGCGGCGGGCGCGCGTGCTCGCGCATAATCGCGCGATGCCTTCGATTGCCGACATCCCGTTGTTGACCTGGCTGCTGGTGCTGGCCGCCTACCTGATCGGCTCGTTGTCGGGCAGCCTGCTGCTGGGCCGGGGGCGCGGCGTCGACATCCGCACCCTGGGCAGCGGCAACGCCGGCGGCACCAACGCGCTGCGCACGCAGGGCTGGCGCTTCGCGCTGGGCGTGGTGCTGGTGGACGTCGGCAAGGGCGCGCTGGCCACGTGGCTGGCGCTTCGCTTCGCGCCGGTCGGCAGCGCAATGACGGTGACCGCGCATGGGTACCTGGCCGCATTCGCGGCCATCGTCGGCCACATCTGGCCGGTGTGGCACGGCTTCCGCGGTGGCAAGGGCGCGGCGACGCTGGTCGGCGCGCTCGCGGTGCTGTGGCCGCTGGCGGTCGCGCTGATGGTGCTGGCCTGGCTGGCCACGGTGCTGGCCAGCGGCTACGTCGGGCTGGCGACGGTCGTGGCGGCGCTGGTGTTGCCGGTGCTGGCGTGGATATTCGATGCGGAGTTGCCGCGGATGGCATTCGCATGCGCGGCGGCCGTCCTGCTGGCATGGACGCACCGGGGCAACCTGGCGCGCCTGCGCGCCGGCACCGAGTCTCGCTTCGCCCGTGCGCGCCTGCTGCACCGCTGGCGCCGGGGCGGTTGATGGACGAGCGCGCGCTGCTGCAGCGGCTGATCACCGGCCCGGTGTCGGGCGACGCGCTGGCGCGCGAGGTCGGCCAGACCCGCGCCGCGGTGTGGAAGCGCATCGAGTCGCTGCGCCACGCCGGCGTCGCGATCGACGCGAGCCCGGGCCAGGGCTATGCGCTTGCGCAACCACTCGATCTGCTGGACGCCGCGCTCATCCAGCGCGGACTGTCGGACGGCGCACGTCAGCGGCTGTCGGCATGCGAGGTCGCGTGGACCATCGACTCCACCAACACCGCGCTGATGGCGGCACCGGTGCCGGCAGATGGCCTTGCACGCGTGCTGCTGGCCGAGCGCCAGACGGCCGGACGTGGCCGGCGCGGTCGCCAGTGGGCCTCGCCGCTGGCCGCGCACCTGTACCTGTCGCTGGCGCGCGCGTTCGGCGGCGGCCTGGCCCGGCTAGGCGGGTTGAGCCTGGTGGCCGGCGTGGCGACGGTCGAGGCGCTGCATGCGCTGGGCATCAACGCCGCCCGGCTGAAGTGGCCCAACGACGTGGTGGTGGTCGATGAGCGCGGGCTGCGCAAGCTCGGCGGGCTGCTGGTGGAGGGCAGCGGCGAACACGCCGGCCCGGTGCGCGCGGTGATCGGCCTCGGCCTCAATGTGCGCATGCCCGCTGAAGCGGCCGCCTCGATCGAGCAACCCTGGTGCGACCTAGCCGGACTCGCCGGCGGGTCGTTGGAGCGCAACGCGCTGGCCGCGGCGGTGCTGGAGCATTGGCTGCCTGCCTTGGATACGTTCGAACGCGACGGACTGGCACCATTCCTGGCGCGCTATGCCGCCGTGGACGCGCTGCGCGGACGCGGCATCGTGGTACAGGGCGAGCACGCGCGCCTTGAGGGCATCGCACACGGCATCGCGCCCGACGGTGGCCTGGAGATCACGATGCCGGACGGCGCCACGCACATCGTGCATGCCGGAGAAGCCAGCCTGCGCCTGGCGCATGCTGCGGAGGCCACGGCATGAGCCGGTGGCTGTTCGACCTGGGCAACACGCGGCTGAAGTGCGCGCCCCTCGCCGGCGACGGAACCATCGGCGACGTGCATGCGCTTGCAAACGACGCCGGCGGCTGGGCCGCCGCGCTCGACGCATTGCTGCCCGCGCGCGTGGACGTGGCCTGGGTGGCCAGCGTCGCGGCGCCGGCCCTGACCTCGGCGCTGGCCGATGCGCTGGCCGCCCGCGCCCGCGCGGTCAGCTTCGCGCGCACCCAGGCCTCGGCCTGTGGCGTGCGCATCGCCTACGCGCAGCCGCACAAGCTTGGCGTCGATCGCTTCCTGTCGATGATCGGCGCGCACGCGCGCATCCCCGGACCCGTCCTGCTGTGCGGGGTCGGCACGGCGCTCACGATCGACCTGCTGGATGCCGACGGCCTGCACCACGGCGGCCGGCTGGCACCGTCACCCACCGTGATGCGCGAGGCGCTGCACGCGCGTGCGGCGCAGCTGCCGGTGGACGGCGGGACGTACGTCGACTTCGCCGACGACACCGAGGACGCATTGGCGTCGGGCTGCGAAGGCGCCGCGGCGGCGCTGGTGTGCGACAGCCTGGACGCCGCCACCCGGCTCCTCGGCACCGCACCGACCGTGCACCTGCATGGCGGCGGTGCCTCCGCGCTGTTGCCGCGCCTGCCACAGGCACGTCATGCGCCCGACCTGGTCCTCGCGGGCCTGGCGGCGTGGGCGGGGCAGGGATGACGGTGCATCCCGGGCGCGGCCGCGTTTTATAGTCGCCGCATGCTGATCCGTGCCTCGATCGTCCTGCTGATCGCCCTCAATCTGGGCGTGGCCGCGTGGTGGCTGCTGCGCGACGCCCCCCCGCCGCCTGCACCCGAGCCCCTGCCGGCCGGCGTGGTCCCGTTGCAGCTGGTGGACGAGGCGCCCGCGGGCGCGCCGGCT
>MIDV01000144.1:85440-88103 GCA_001830245.1 Lysobacterales bacterium RIFOXYA1_FULL_69_10
ACACGCTGGCGGCCACCCGGGCGCGCGAAGGAATCGAGGCGGACGTCCAGGTGCGCCTGCGGCGTGAGCCGATCGACAGCGGCCAGGGCTGGCGCGTGTTGATCCCGCCTCGCGACACCATGGACGAGGCACAGGCGCTGGTGCGTCGCATCGACGAGGCCGGCATCGACGACTACCTGGTGATGCGCGAGGGTGCGGACGCCCGCGCCATCGCGCTGGGCCGCTACGGCAGCGAGGCCACCGCCCGGCGCCGTGTGGAGGCGATGGCCGACGCCGGGTTCGACGACGCCGTCGCGCAACCGCTCGGCGATGCCGCGCAGGTATGGCTGGACATCACCGCGGCAGGGGATTTCAACGCCGAGGCCGCGCGTACCGCCACGGGTGCGGCGCAGCGTGAACCGCGCGACTGCCCGTCCGGCGCCTAGGGCGGGACACGTCACCGCGATAGAATGGGCGCTTCGCCGGCTTAGCTCAGTTGGTAGAGCAACCGCCTTGTAAGCGGTAGGTCGTCAGTTCGACTCTGACAGCCGGCACCACGACAGGAGTCCGCCATGCAGCGCAGCTATCCCCCCGTTTCCCTGATCGGCGCCCCCACCGACGTGGGCGCAGGCGACCGCGGCGCGCGGCTGGGGCCGGATGCGTTGCGCATCGCAGGGCTGGGCGAGGCCCTGGAGGCGCGCGGCGTCGAGGTCATCGACCGCGGCAACCTGGAAGGCCCGCGCAACCCGTGGCAGCCGCCGGTGGAGGGCTACCGCCACCTCGAGCAGGTCGTCGCCTGGAACCGCGCGGTGATGGACGCGATGGCCGACGAACTGCGCCAGCAGCGCATGCCGGTGCTGCTCGGCGGCGACCACTGCCTGGGCCTGGGTTCGATCACCGCCGTCGCCCGCCACTGCCGCCAGACCGGGCAGAAGCTGCGCGTGCTGTGGCTGGATGCGCATGCGGACTTCAATACCCACCAGGTCACGCCGTCGGGCAACGTCCACGGCATGCCCGTCGCCTGCCTGTGCGGCCTGGGCCCGCGCGAGCTCACGCACCTGTCGGGCGAGTCGCCGGCGATGGATGCCGCCGACATCCGGCAGATCGGCATCCGCTCGGTTGACCAGGGCGAAAAGCGGCTGGTCAAGGAATACGGCATCGACATCTACGACATGCGCTACATCGACGAGGTCGGGATGAAGCGCGTCATGGAAGAAGCGCTGGAAGGCGTCGACGACAACACGCACCTGCACGTCAGCTTCGACGTCGACTTCCTCGACCCGTCCATCGCACCCGGCGTCGGCACCACCGTGCCGGGCGGCCCGAACTACCGCGAGGCGCAGCTGGTGATGGAGATGATCGCCGACACCGGGCGCATGCGTTCGCTGGACATCATGGAGCTCAACCCGGTGATCGACAGCCGCAACGTGACCGCGGAGATCGCAGTGGACCTCGTGGAAAGCCTGTTCGGCAAGTCGACGTTGATGCGCGACTGACGTCGTCGCGTACTGCCGCAGCGTCGAGTGTCGCGGTGTATGAACACCGCCCCAGTGCGGTCGCTCCGCAGGCGGCCCGCTCTACGCGCGCTTCACGCCGGCTCGCGTCTGATTCGCCCCGAGGCGGCCGACCGGGCCGGCCCGCGAATCCGACGACGAAACGACGAGGAGTTCCACATGAAGCGCTTGATCACCCTGATGCTGCTGGCCATGTTCTCGATGGGCACCCTGACCGCGTGCAACACCATGGCCGGTGTCGGCGAGGACGTGCAGGCCGGTGGCGAGAAGCTGGAAGACAAGGCCGAGGACTGCAAGGACGGCCGCTGCTGATCCAGCACTCCAAGGTTGCTGCAACGAAAGCCGGGCATTGCCCGGCTTTTTTTTGGAGCGCATGACGCGGCTGGTGCGGACGGTCGCACGATGAACGGGCAGGCCGTGCATGAAGCGGTTCATCGCGTTCACGACGGTCAAGGGTCGATTAACGCCGCCGTGACCTTCGGCCAACACCCCGGCTGCGAAGCTGGCATCGCGGTGGCGGGACACCGCACCTCCCCCAAGACAGCAAGAGGACGCACGCAGATGAACAAGGACATCATTGCCGGCAAGTGGACCCAGATCAAAGGCAAGGCCCAGGCGAAGTGGGGCGATCTGACGGACGACGATTTCGACACCGCCGAGGGCAACGCCGAATACCTGTCGGGCCGCCTCCAGGAGCGTTATGGCTGGGAGCGCGACCGTGCAGACAAGGAAGTGCGTGATTTCAGCCAGACGCTGAACTGAGCGCGCGATGCACGCACGTGGCGCGGCCGCGGCGTGCAAGCGCCGTGCGCGTGCACGGCGTCGACGAGGGAAAAGCGGGCCATCGGCCCGCTTTTCTTTTGGGTCTGATTTTTCGAGTTCGGGGGATGCCCGTGATCAACGCGGCGGATCGGGCACGAAGCCGGTCGGGAACGCCTGCGGCCCGTCGTGGTGCGGACGCTTCCACCACGGCCTCTGCAGGATGCCGCGCGCAGCCAGTACGCCGGGCGAGTCGTAACGCCACTGCAGGACCTGGGCGGGACGGCTCGAGGCGCGCTCGAACCGGGTATGCCGGGTCGGCGCGTATTCGCGCTCGCCATGGCCGGTGCCGATGCGCTGCGCGGCGGCCGGTGCGGCGGCGCTGGATTCGGCCGCGGCCGCCTGGCGCCG
>MIDV01000144.1:88120-90466 GCA_001830245.1 Lysobacterales bacterium RIFOXYA1_FULL_69_10
CGGCGATGCCGATCACGCCCACGTGGTCGGGACGGCCGGTGCGCGCGGCGTAGCTGTCGTCCAGATGCGTGAAGTGGAAGCCCGCCACGTCCCGCATCGACTTGCGCCACCCGTCGATGCGGGTGCTCTGGCCCGGTGCCAGGACGTAGCCGGTCTGCGAGGGGTGCGCGGTGTCGCCGCTGATCGCGTTGACGCCGTCGATGGACAGCACCACCAGCACGCGGCGGTCGCTGGTGTTGGTCAGCCGTACGCCGTAGCGGTGCCCGGGCGTGCCGGCGATCCAGTGCTCACCCCGGTGCCGCACGGGCGACAGCCACTCACCGTCGTCGCGGTCGAGCACGGCCATCGATACGGGCCACGCGGCGGCGGTGGCCGGGATGAACAGTGCGGCGGCGATTGCGAGCGCGGCGGCGACGCGGCCGTGGGTGGACACGCGAGGGCGTCGGGACGGGACAGGCGACATGGCGATTCTCCAGTGGTTGGGTCGGACGGGTCGGGCAGAACAGGCCAACGCACCGGTGTCGCCAGTGGGGTTGCCCACGCGCGGTAAACTGCCGGGCCCGTTCATCGGCGGCCGGCCCGTACCGGTCGCGAAGGCCCGCGATGCAGTCCACCCGTGTCCTCACCGGCATCACCACCTCCGGCACGCCCCACCTGGGCAACTACGTCGGTGCCGTGCGACCGGCGATCACCGCCAGCGCCGCGCCCGGCGTGGAGAGCTTCTTCTTCCTGGCCGACTACCACGCGCTGATCAAGGTCAGCGACCCGGCGCGCGTGCAGCGCTCCACGCTGGAGATCGCCGCGACGTGGCTCGCCTGCGGCCTGGAGCCGGACAAGGTGTGGTTCTACCGCCAGTCCGACATCCCCGAGATCCCCGAGCTGACGTGGCTGCTGACGTGCGTCGCCGGCAAGGGCCTGCTCAACCGCGCGCACGCCTACAAGGCCGCCGTCGACCGCAACACCGAGGCCGGCGAGGACCCCGATGCGGGCGTGACCGCGGGGCTGTTCATGTATCCGGTGCTGATGGCCGCCGACATCCTGTTGTTCAACGCGCACAAGGTGCCGGTGGGCCGCGACCAGGTGCAGCACATCGAGATGGCGCGCGACTTCGGCCAGCGCTTCAACCACCTGTATGGCGAGCACTTCACGCTGCCCGAGGCGGTGATCGAGGCGCAGGTGGCCACGCTCCCGGGCCTGGACGGCCGCAAGATGAGCAAGAGCTACGACAACACCATCCCGCTGTTCGCCCCGCGCGAGCAGCTGCGCAAGCTGATCTTCTCGATCGTCACCGACTCGCGCGCGCCGGGCGAAGCGAAGGACGCCGACGCATCCAACGTCTTCCAGCTGTACCAGGCGTTCGCCAGCGACGCGGAAACGGCGGCGATGCGCACCGCCTTCGCCGACGGGATCGCCTGGGGCGACGCCAAGCAGGCGCTGTTCGAACGCATCGATGCCGAGGTCGCGCCGTTGCGCGAAAAGTACGAGGCGCTGATGGCGCGCCCGGCCGACATCGAGGCCACGCTGCGCGATGGCGCGGCACGCCTGCGCGAGCGGCATGCAACGCCGGCGCTGAAGGCGCTGCGCGAGGCCGTGGGGCTACGCGACCTGTCGGTTGCGGTAGCGGATGCCGGCACGAAGGCCGCGCGCAAGAAGGGCGGGGCCGAACAGCTCAAGGTCTACCGCGAGCGCGATGGCCGCTTCCACGTGAAGCTGGTGGTGGGCAAGGACACGCTGGCCACGAGCCGCGGCGCCGACAGCCCCGCCGCAGCGAACGCGCAGGTGGACGAGGTGGTGCGCGGTGGCGAGACGGCGCTTGGCGCGCACTTCGACCTGGACGCCGGGGCCGATGCATCGCAGGTGGTCGAGGTGATGCGCGCACTGCGGGCGGGGGGGGAGTAGTCGCACGCGTCACCGCTGTGGAAGGTCTGGATCCCGCCTTCGCGGGCATGACGGATCGAGCCCAATGCCCTGCAATCCCGCCCGTATCACTGCGAACCCATGAACCCCCTTGTCGAACTCAACCTCTCGCTGATCCTGTTCCTGCCATGGTTCGCCATCCTCGGCGTGCTGTTCTGGGTGTTTCCGCGGCAGCCGCGCGACGTCGCACGCCGGGTGTTCGATGTGGCGTCGCTGCTGCTCTCGCTGGCGGCGTTCCTGGCCAGCATCTGGTGGTCGTTCCACAACGCCGATCCACTCCATGGCGGGATGTGGAAGCAGGTGCTGGCGACCGCGCTCGGTTACGGCGTGTTCCTGGCGGTGTTGACGGTGGCGTTCCTGGTGCGGATGCGCTGGTTGCGATCACGACGCGGCTGACCGCGCATCGGATCGCACCGCCGGACGTCGACA
>MIDV01000144.1:90495-94570 GCA_001830245.1 Lysobacterales bacterium RIFOXYA1_FULL_69_10
TAGGCTGGCGGGGCCTGGAGGCTGCGAATGAGCCGGTCCACCCCACCCCGCAGGGACGATCCGACCGAGGAAATGCGACGGCTGGCCGCGCTGGCGGCCTACGAGCTGCTCGACACCGAGCCCGAGCAGGCTTACGACGACATCGTCCGCCTCGCCGTCACACTGTGCGGGGTGCCGGCGGCGACGATCTCGCTGGTCGACCACGACCGCCAGTGGTTCAAGGCCGCGCTCGGCATCCGGGTGGCACAGACACCGCGCTCGCAGGCGCTGTGCGATGTGGCCATCCGCACGCCGCGGCAGCTGATGCTGGTCGAGGACGTGCTCGCCGACGCCCGCTTCGCGCACTTCGGGATGGCCATTGATGGCCGTCCCGTGCGCTTCTACGCCGGAATGCCGCTGTGCAACCCGGATGGTCAGGCGCTGGGCACGCTCAACGTGCTCGACGTCGAGCCGCGCCAACTGTCGGCCCAACAGCGGCAGGCCCTGGAGCTGCTGGCGCGCCAGACCCAGCACCTGTTCGAGTTGCGCCGCTACACCCGCGAGCAGGGGCGCCTGCTGGCCGAGCGCGACGCCGCCGCCCGCCGGCTGGAGGCCTCGCGCGACGATCTCGAGCAGCGCCATGAACGCCTCAAGCGCAGCGCGGCGCGCGACCCGTTGACCGGTCTGCTCAACCGTGCCGGCCTCGGCGAACTGCGTGAAAATCCGGCCGCACTTGCGCGGCTCGATGCCGGGCCGTACAGCCTGATGCTGATCGACGTGGACCACTTCAAGCAGGTCAACGACCGCCACGGCCACCTGCTGGGCGACCGTGCGCTGCGTGCCGTCGCCGACAGCGTGGCCGCCTCCATCCGCGAGGGCGATGTCGCGGTGCGGTTTGGCGGCGAGGAAATCCTGGTGGTGCTGCCGCAGACGCGGCTGGCGCATGCGGCCGAGGTGGCGGGGCGCGTGCGCCAGCAGGTCGCCGGCGTCGCTCTGCCGTTCCCGCTGACGGTGTCGATCGGCATCGCCGGCGGCGAACCCGGCGGTGATCCGCCCGAGGCGGTGTTCGAGCGCGCCGACCAGGCGCTGTACCGGGCCAAGGCGACGGGGCGGGACCGCATCGTGGTCGATGACACGCCGCAGGTGGGTTGAGCGCTCCGGCGGTCCGTGTCGCCTGTAGGAGCGGCTTCAGCCGCGATGAACCCAAGCGGCGTCGTCAGTGCGCATCCGTTGTAGGAGCGACGTGAGTCGCGACCTCGCGCCCGGTCGAAGCGGCGTTCGCGACTTGCGTCGCTCCTACCTCGACCTGCGGTTTCGAACGATGCCGAGTTCTGATCGCGGCTGAAGCCGCTCCTACAGGGGAGGCGTCAATCCCAGGTGCGTGGCGAGGGACGCGCGCTGTCCTCGCGCATGCGCACCACGCAGAAGCGCTGGCCGGTGGGGGCATCCATCACCACCCAGCGGCCATGCGGTGGGCGCGAGTGCTCGCGCGCGCCCAGCGCGGCCAGGCGCGCGACCTCGGCCTCGATGTCGTCGGTTTCGATGTCCAGGTGCACGCGCGAGGGGTGCCCGACCTTCTGCACTTCGATATGCAGGTCGCCCGGGGTGCCACCCAATTGCTGGTACTGCGCACCGCCCGGCTCGCCGGCATCGCGGTCGGCGACCGTGCACCCCAGCGCCTGCGACCAGAAGTCGGCCGCGGCGTCGAGGTCGTCGGTGTTGCAGTCGATGATGAAACCGGCCAGGCGGCTTTGGTGGGGCATGGGACCTCCTGCGCGAGTCGGTGTTCGTTGCTTCCCGGAGGCGCCTCCCCTCCGCCGTGCGAAGGGGAGGCAGGCACTTATTGCGGCGATGCCAGGTCGTCCAGCAGCGCCTTCAGGAAGCGCGCCGCCTCGCCGCCGGTGCAGGCACGGTGGTCGAAGGTCAGCGAGATCGGCATGCGGCGATGGACTTCGATGCCGCCGATCACCGCGACCACGTCGTGCGACAGCTTGCCGGCGCCGACGATCGCCACGCACGGCGGCACCACCACCGGCGTCGCGTAGCGGCCGGCGAACATGCCGAAGTTCGACAGCGAGATGGTGTAGCCCGCCAGCTCGGAGGGCGGGATGCTGCGGTCCATCACCTGCGTGCGCAGGCGGTTGATGCCCTCGCGCAGGCCGCGCGCGTCGAGCATGTCGGCGTTGCGCAGCGCCGGCACGAACAGGCCGTCGTCGGTGTCCACCGCGATGCCCAGGTCGACGTGCGGGTGCATCGTGCGCACCAGCTTGTCGCCGTCGAACCACCCGTTGAGCGCCGGCACTTCCTTGCAGGCGGTGACGATGGCGCGCACCAGGCGCGCGGTGATGTCCTGCTTGCCGATCCAGGCGTGCAGGTCGGCGTCGTCGCACAGGGTGGTCGGCACGACCTTGCTGTGCGCATCGGCCATGACCCGCGCCATGTTGCGGCGCACGCCCTTGAGCTGCTCGGGCTGGCCGCTGGCGGCAACGCCCGGCGGCTGCGTGCGCATCGGCTTGCCGGACTGCGACAGCGTGCTGCGGCCTTCATCCCTTCTCCCCTCGGGAGAAGGTGCCCGCAGGGCGGATGAGGGTTCGGTGCGGGACTGCGAGTGACGCGCCTGTGCCGCACCCTCACCCCCGGACGGACGCAGGCTCGACGGATCGGCCGCCGCCTGCTTCACGTCCGCCATCGTCACCGCGCCATCGCTGCCGGTGGCACGCACGCGGGCCAGGTCGACCTTGAGCTTGCGCGCCATCGCGCGCACCGCCGGCATCGCCTTGATGCCGCCGGCGCTGGAGGCCTGCTCGCTGCGCACCGCGTCGGAGCTCTGCATCGCGCCCACGACGGTGCCGCTGTCTTGGCGGGACTCGGATTTCGAAGGCGGTGCCTCGTCGTGGTCGAGCACGCCGCCCTCGTCGGAAGCCACCAGCTTGTCGTCCGGTGCCGGGTCCTGGCTGCCCACGCCGTGACCGCCCTTGCCAGCCTTCTTGCCGCTGCCGTGGTGGTGGCCGGTGTCCTGGCCCGCGGCGCGCTGCGGCATCGACGGGTCGATCTCGAACTCGGCCAGCACCGCGCCGGTCTCGATGATGTCGCCCGCCTCGCCCGCCAGCTTCAGCACCTTGCCGGAGAACGGCGAGGGCACGTCGACCACGGCCTTGGCCGTTTCCATCGAGACCAGGTTGTCGTCCAGGCGGATGGTGTCGCCGACCTTGACCGCCCACTCGACGATCGTGGCGTCGGGCAGGCCCTCGCCCAGGTCGGGGAGCATGAACTTCTTGGTGTCACTCACGCGGCAATCTCCTGTGTGCGGTCCGTCAGCCGGCCGCCAGCGTGCGCTTGGCGGCCTCGACGATGCGTTCGACGCTGGGCAGGTACTTCATCTCCAGGCGGAACAGCGGGATGTGGGTGTCGTAGCCGGTGACGCGCTCGACCGGCGCGAGCAGGTCGTACATCGACTCCTCGGCCAGGCGCGCGGCGATCTCCGCGCCGAAGCCGGCGGTCTTGGGCGCCTCGTGCACGATCACGCAGCGTCCGGTGCGGCTGACCGACTCGGCGATGGTGTCGAAGTCCAGCGGGCGCAAGGTCGCGACGTCGATGACCTCGGCGCTGATGCCTTCTTCCTCCAGCGCCTCGGCGGCTTCCAGCGCCTCCTTCACCTGCGCGCCCCAGCTGACCAGGGTCACGTCGGTGCCGTCGCGCAGCACGTAGCACACGTCCAGCGGCAGCGCCTCGCCATCGTCAGGGACGAGCTCCTTGTACTGCCGGTAGATGCGCTTGGGCTCGAAGAAGATGACCGGGTCCGGTTCGCGGATCGCCGCCAGCAGCAGGCCATAGGCACGGGCCGGCGAGGACGGCATGACCACGCGCAGGCCGGGCACGTTGGTGAAGATCGACTCGTTGGCCTCGCTGTGGTGCTCCGGCGCGCGGATGCCACCGCCCCACGGCACGCGCAGCACCATCGGGCAGGTCAGCCGGCCGCGGGTGCGGTACCGGAAGCGCGCGGCGTGGCAGATGATGTGGTCGACCATCGGGTACATGAAGCCGTCGAACTGCGCCTCGGCCACCGGCTTCATGCCCTGGCTGGCCAGGCCGACGG
>MIDV01000145.1 GCA_001830245.1 Lysobacterales bacterium RIFOXYA1_FULL_69_10
CCACTGCCGATTCCCACCGCCGGATCGTCCTTGCTCCAGGCCTCGCCTTCGACCAGCCACTGGCCGATCAGCCGGTTGGTGAACAGCATTTCGTATTCGGCTTCCGCACCTACCCCGAGCTGACC
The DNA here is from genome assembly GCA_001830245.1 of Lysobacterales bacterium RIFOXYA1_FULL_69_10. Classification (GTDB taxonomy): domain Bacteria; phylum Pseudomonadota; class Gammaproteobacteria; order Xanthomonadales; family Xanthomonadaceae; genus Lysobacter_C. Next base: position 126 of record MIDV01000145.1, read on the forward strand.
GGACTCGCCTATGTAGGCCGTCGCGGAGACTTCGAATTTGTACGGCGCAAGACCGATCACACCGAGCGCGGCATAGGTGCGCGACGGCCCGCCGCCGAAGGCGAAGTCATGGCGGACACCGGCGACTGCGTCCCACCATCGGGCGATCGCTCGGCCGTACAGCACTTCCACATCCGCCGACTCGGTGGATCCACCTGCACGCTCGCCCTCGCTGCGCAGCCAGAGCCGGTTCAAGTCGGTACCCACCCAGCCTTGTGCTTCCCAGGCCATGCCGGTGCCGTCCTCGTCCGCGTCCCACGCCTCTAGCCGGTCAAGCGCCCAGTAGGAATTGATCGATTCACCATGCATCAGGTGCTCGTCGAGGTCCGGGAACGCCGCAGCCCGATCTGTCGGCGTGACAACCGGGATTGGCTCGCGCGGCTCGGCCGTCGGCGGCAGGTCCTCGCTGACACCAGGTTGATGGCCCATGGAAGCGTGATCCATGCCCGAGTGATCCATGCCGGAGTGATCCATGCCGGAGTGATCCATTCCGGAGTGATCCATCCCGGAGTGATCCATCCCGGAGTGATCCATCCCGGAGTGATCCATCGTGGAGTGATCCATCCCGGAGTGATCCATCGTGGAGTGGTCCATCGTGGAGTGGTCCATCCCGGTGTGTTCGCTGTCGGCAGGATTCGCAGCTCCGTGCCGCATGTTCCCGTGGTTCATCGTCCCGTGATCGTCGGAACTCTTGTCCGGTGAAGTCGGTAGATGGCCGGCGTGCGGATCCGCGGGCCTTGGCGACGATGGTGACGCAGCCGGCTTGGCTGCCGGATGGTGTGCGGCGTGGTCCGTCTCCTGCGCCCACGCCGGGGCGCAACCAGTTGCAAGAACGAGTAGGGACGTCAGGCCGATGGCTAGGGAGTGACGATTGGAACGGCTCATGGCGTTCATTCCTCCACCCGCACTTCGCGGAACATGCCGGCTTCCATGTGGTAAAGCAGGTGGCAATGGAACGCCCAGCGACCCAGCGCGTCGGCGCGCACGCGAAAGGCCCGCTTCGTACCAGGCGGCATGTCGATGGTGTGCTTGCGCACCATGAAGTTGCCGGACTCGTCCTCGAGGTCGCTCCACATGCCGTGCAGATGGATCGGGTGCGACATCATCGTGTCGTTGACCAAGACGACTCGCATGCGCTCGCCGTACTTCAGACGCAGGGGTTCGGCGTCAGCGAACTTCACTCCATCGAACGACCATGCAAAGCGCTCCATGTGACCGGTCAGGTGCAGCTCGACCGTGCGGCCGGGCGCGCGCCCGTCGGGGTCGGGGAACGTGCTGCGCAGATCGCCGTAGGTCAGTACGCGTCGGCCGTTGTCGCGTAAGCCAATGCCCGGATCATCGAGTCTCGGCACAGGGGCCATCGTCTGCATGTCGACCAGCGGGTTGCCGGTTTCGGTGGCTGGATGCTCCTGCATCCCGCCGGCACCGTGGTCCATCCCGGCCATGCTCCCTCCGGCGGCCGTGCCTGCTGCCATCGACGACATGTCGTGACCGCTGTGGTCCATTCCGGCCATGGCACCGCCGGCCATCGCACCGTGCGACATCGAAGACATGTCGTGACCGCCGCCACCCATCCCGCCGTGGCCCATGTCGTCCATGGTGAGGAGTGGCTTGGGGTCGACGTCCGGCACCGGCGCCCGCAAGCCTTCCCTGACGGCGAGTGTTCCGCTGATGTATCCCGTGCGGCCGCTGTCCTGGGCAAAAATGGTGAACGCATCCTGCCCGGTCGGCTCGACAATGACGTCGAACGTTTCAGCGGTGGCGATGCGGAACTCATCGACCGTGACCGGGCGGACGTACTGTCCATCGGCCGCGACCACCGTCATCTTCAGGCCCGGGATGCGCACATCGAAGTACGTCATTGCCGACCCGTTGATGAAACGGAGGCGGACCTTCTCGCCCGACCGGAACAGCCCGGTCCAGTTGCCGAGCGAGGTCGTGCCGTTCATGAGGAAGGTATAGGTGTTGCCGTTGACGTCCGACAGGTCGGTCGGCGTCATCCGCATCTGGCCCCACATCTTGCGGTCCTCGACCGTAGCGGCCAGGCCGTGCTGCTTCACGTCGTCGAAGAAGTCGCCGACCGTCTGCTTGGAGAAGTTGTCGAAGTCAGACCGCTTCTTGAGCCTGGCGAACAGGCGCTTCGGATCGAGGTCGGTCCAGTCGCTGAGCATGACCACGTAATCGCGGTCATAGGCGAAGGGCTCGGGTTCCAGCGGCTCGATCACCAGTGGCCCGTAGAGACCGGCCTGCTCCTGGAAGCCGGAATGGCTGTGGTACCAGTAGGTGCCGCCCTGCACGACGTTGAAGCGGTACTGGTAGGTCTCGCCACGGTTGATGCCGTTGAAGCTCAGCCCGGGCACGCCGTCCATGTCGGCCGGCAGCAGGATGCCGTGCCAGTGGATCGACGCCTGCTCGCCATGGATCGAGCCGCGGGGCAGGGCATTGCGGACCCGCAGGTTGACGGTGGTGCCTTCCCGCCAGCGCAGCAAGGGTGCGGGAATCGATCCGTTGACTGTGATCGCGGGGCGCGTGGCGCCGGTGAAGTTCATCGGCGTCTCGCCGATGGTCAGGTCGAATTCGGTGCCCGAGAGCACGTTGGGCAGGCCCTCGGCCTTGACGGCCCAGCTGGAACGGGGCCACAGGCCCAAGGTTGCGACGGCCCCGCCAACAGCAAGGCCCTGGACGAAGCGGCGGCGCGACGGGGCAGACAGCCCCTCGGCACGGCCGAAAGAATCGGATGACATGGGAACTCCGGGAAAGGTCGAAGGCTCGCGGGACGAGCGTTACCCTGTCAGTGCGGAGCAGCGGACAGGATCCATCAGCGCCTCGGAAGGCGCGCAGGGACACTTAGCCGATCGGAGGTCGGAAGAGATTGGTCAGGGCCGCGGACGCGTGCACCGACAGGAACGGTTCGGCGGTGTGCCGGTACCGGATGGTGAAATCGGCGAGTGCCGACCCGGCGAGCGCCGCTGCGCAATGGTGCATGCAGGGGCAGCAATTACCCGCCTCAGAGCAGTCGTCCCACGGCGATACCGCTCCGGCCTCGTCAGTGGCCTGGGGGTGATGGTGTTCATTGGCCCCCGTAGCAGCCGCTGCTCCTCCATGGCAGGCCGCCATGGCCTCGGCTGCTGTCGGTGCCGAGGTGACGTCACCGGCGGAGTCGCGCACGTGCTCCATGTGCATGGACGCGCCAGCGATGCCCGGACCGTTGGCGAGCAAGGCAACGACCAGGAACAACCGCATCAGGAGCGCGCGGAAAGGCATGCGCCTTAGTATACGTGCGGATATAAACTCCGGATGAATACAGTGACAACGCACGGGGGATCGAGCCGCGGGTCTTCGTCGCCTGCCTGACCCAACGTCGCCTCCCGCTTTTCGGCTACAGGGCCATGTCTTCGTAGCTGCGATAGCCGGATGGTTGCCGTTGCGGCCGCGGGAGCAGCACCTGCCGTTCATAGAAGCGCACCGTATCGATGCCGGCGCCGGCACGCCTTGCGAGTTCACCGATCTTCATGCATGTACTCCTGACCCGGAGGCGACCGTGCCAGCTTGCACCCTGGATCATGATCCAGAGTCAAGCCCGACTGCGTTTTTCTTCCTCCAAAGGCCCTCACTGCATCACCCGGGCAAGCAGGTGCGTGCGATGCAGATGCCCCGACCGCTGGAGGATTCCACCCATGGCAATGAACAAAAAAGGGTATCCGGATTTTAGTGTGGGAAGACCGCACTAGCCCTTCTTGTCTGAC
>MIDV01000146.1:0-3789 GCA_001830245.1 Lysobacterales bacterium RIFOXYA1_FULL_69_10
AGGAGCCGGCTCCCGGAATCGGGCATTCCCACGATGCGTCGCATGGCAATCATGGCGGCGCCTTGCCAGCGGATATGCCGGACGCACCTGAAGGCGCAAGCACTGCACACGCGTCCCACGACGGCGACTGCTGCGAGGACGGCACCTTCCGATGCTCCTGCATGCACACTTGCCACGCCATGGTGCGTGCCATCGCTGCGGTGCCCGCCGTGATCGAGCATGCGTCCAGCAGTGGCCGCATGCCGGCGAGCCATGCGCCGCCGGCGCTCCCGCATCTGATTCGACCTCCCATCGGCTAAGCATCCCCTCGCGCCTTTCGGCGCTGGACGCCTGTGGCTGGCGTGTTGCCAGCTGGCGCCTTGCGCGGTCTCCCCCGTTGAGGCCGTACTTCGATGCTTATGTGGAGTCGACCATGTCCTTCCCTCCCCGCGATTGGGGTTCAGGCTCACTGCCTGCGCCTTCGCGTCGACGTTTCATCCAGGGCCTCGCTGCCGGCGGCGCGGTCGCCGGCCTTGGCCTGTGGCCCAAGCCCCTGTGGGCAGTGAAGTCCCCTGACCAGAAGAACGTGCTGGCGGGCACCCGCTTCGACTTGACGATCGGCGAGACGCCGATGAATTTCACCGGACGCGTTCGACCGGCCATTACCGTCAACGGTACGGTGCCGGCACCGATCCTGCGCTGGCGCGAAGGCACCACGGTCGACCTGTTCGTCTCCAACGCGCTGCCTGCCGGCTCCATCCACGGCCACCAGACCTCGATCCACTGGCACGGCATTCTGCTGCCGGCCAACATGGATGGCGTGCCGGGCCTGAGCTTCGACGGCATCGGCCGTGGCGAGACCTACCACTACCGTTTCGATGTCCGCCAAGGCGGCACCTACTGGTATCACAGCCATTCGGCCTTCCAGGAACAGGCCGGCCTCTATGGCGCGCTGATCATCGACCCGGCCGAGCCGGAGCCTTTCAGCTACGACCGCGATTACGTGGTCCTGCTGAGCGACTGGACCGACCTGGCGCCGGACGACCTGTTCGCGCGTCTGAAGAAGATGTCCGACCACGACAACTTCAACAAGCTCACCGTCGGCGACTTCGTCCGCGATGCGCAGCGCAACGGTCTGTCGGAGACGATCGACGACCGCCTGATGTGGGGCCAGATGCGCATGACACCGACCGACCTGGCCGACGTAAACGCGAACACCTACACCTACCTGATGAACGGCACCACCGCGCTGGGCAACTGGACCGGCCTGTTCCGCTCCGGCGAGAAGGTCCGCCTGCGCTTCATCAACGGCTCGGCGATGACCTACTTCGACGTTCGCATCCCCGGCCTGAAGATGACGGTGGTCGCGGCGGACGGGCAGTACGTGCACCCGGTGTCGGTGGACGAGTTCCGCATCGCGGTGGCGGAAACCTTCGATGTGATCGTGGAACCCTCGGGCCAGGACGCCTTCACCATCTTTGCCCAGGACATGGGCCGGACAGGCTACGTCAGCGGCACCCTGGCCACGCGCGAGGGCCTGCGAGCGCCGATCCCGCCGGTGGACCCGGTGCCGCGCCTGACGATGGCGGACATGGGCCACGGCGGGATGGGCGGGATGGACGGCATGAGCGGTGGCCACGATATGTCGGCGATGGCCGGCGGGTCGATGGCCGGCATGGACCACTCGGGCCACGACATGGCCGCCATGGGTGGATCCGCGATGGCTGGCATGGAACACGGCGATGGCGCGATGCAATCCCATCCTTCCAGCGAAGAGGGCAACCCGCTGGTCGACATGCAGACCATGTCGCCGGCGCCCAAGCTCGACGATCCGGGCATCGGCCTGCGCGACAACGGCCGCCGGGTACTCACCTACGCCGACCTCCGGAGCACGTTCCCCGACCCGGACGGCCGCGCGCCCGGCCGCGAAATCGAGCTGCACCTCACGGGCCACATGGAGCGGTTCGCGTGGTCGTTCGACGGCATCAAGTTCTCCGACGCCGCGCCGCTGCGCCTCAATTACGGCGAGCGCATGCGCATCGTGCTCGTCAACGACACGATGATGACGCACCCGATCCACCTGCACGGCATGTGGAGCGATGTCGAGGATGCCGACGGCCGGTTCCAGGTCCGCAAGCACACCGTCGACATGCCACCCGGTACGAAGCGCAGCTACCGCGTCCGCGCCGACGCCCTGGGCCGGTGGGCCTTCCACTGCCACCTGCTGTACCACATGGAAGCGGGCATGTTCCGCGAAGTCGCGGTGAGGGAGTAAACGCCATGACCACCATCCCTTCGAGACTCGAATCCACCCTGCTGCGCGCCGCCATCGCGCTGGCGTTGGGACTGGCCCCGGCTGTCGCTTCGGCGCAGGACATGGACCACTCCGCGCATGCCGAGCCCAGGCCCACGTCCGCGCAGTCGCGTTCGGCGCAGGAAGACGGGCAACCGCCGGAGAGTGCCGAGCATGACCATTCCACGATGCAGAGCACCTCCGAACCTGCACCGACGCCGCCTCCGCCCGAGGAAAACATCGACCACGCGGCCATGGGCCACGGGGCACCGGCCCCTGAACCGACACCACGACAAACGGAACAGCCCGAAGTCGACCATGCGGCGATGGGGCATACCTCGTCCGAGACCACCGGTACGGGTGGGGAGCCACCCGAAGCCTCCGGCCAGGCCGAAGTGGACCATGCCGCCATGGGCCATGACATGCCGCCCGAGACGGAGATGCAAGAGGCGCCTACGTCCGAAACCGACCACTCGGCCATGGGACACGACATGCCGCCCGAGGAGCCGGCTTCTGAAATGGATCACTCGACCATGGGGCATGACATGCCACCCGAAGAGCCGGCGTCCGAAATGGATCATGCCGCCATGGGCCATGGCACTGCCGATGCGGACAGCACCGACCTTCCGCCCGACGCGGCGCCGCTGGAGCCGATTCCGCAGGTCACCGATACCGACCGGGCTGCCGCGTTCCCGGATGTGGCCGGACATGCGGTCCACGACACCTCGGTCCACTGGTTCGCCCTCGTGGACCGGCTGGAAACCTGGGACGAGGACGAAGGCACGCCCATCGCCTGGGAGGGTTCGGGCTGGATCGGCACCGACCTGGACCGCGCCTGGATCCGGACCGAAGGCGAAGCACTGGACGGCAGCGTGGAGTCGGCCAATGTCGAGGTGTTCTACGGCCGCGCGATCGCACGCTGGTGGGATGCCGTGGTCGGTATCCGCCATGACTTCGGCGACGACCCGTCGCAGACATTCGCCGCGGTCGGCGTCACCGGCCTGGCACCGTACATGTTCGAGGTCGAGGCCACCGCCTACGTGGGCGAATCCGGCCAGACCGGCGTGGGCGTGGAAGCCGAGTACGAAACGCTGATCACCAACCGCCTGATCCTGCAGTCCGTGATCGAGGCCCAGGCCTGGGGCAAGGACGACCCGGCGCGTGGCATCGGCTCGGGCCTGAGCAAGGTGGAGGGCGGCTTCCGGCTCCGATACGAGTTCACCCGCAAGTTCGCGCCTTACATCGGCATCGTGCGCGAACGCGTCTTTGGCGGGACCGCCGATCTTCGCGACGCCCAGGGCGCTGAGGTCGACGACACCCGTTTCGTCGTCGGCCTGCGTACCTGGTTCTAAAACAAAAAAAGGGGATCAATCAACATGGCGTTTGTCACACGAAAAACATTGCTGACACTCGTGGTGCTCGCAGGCGTTGCGGTCGCCGCGATCGCCGGCTTCATCTGGTCGGGGTTCTACAACGTCGCTGCGGACGACCCGCATACCGCACCGGTCTACAGCCTG
>MIDV01000146.1:3799-7086 GCA_001830245.1 Lysobacterales bacterium RIFOXYA1_FULL_69_10
CTCATGGACCGCGAGCGCATCGTCCAGGGCTCGGGCAATTACAACGCGATGTGCATGGGCTGCCACCTGGCACCGGGCATGGACGGTACCGAAATGAGCCGCGGGCTGTATCCGGCGCCGCCCAATCTCAGCCGGGCAACCGTCGAGGCCGCGGAGGCCTTCTGGGTCATCAAGCACGGCATCAAGGCCTCGGGCATGCCGGCGTGGGGCGAGAGCATGAAGGACGAGTACATCTGGAACATGGCCGCGTTCCTGCAGGAGCTGCCCAAGCTCGATGCCGAGCAGTACCAGGCCATGGTCGACAGCAGTGGCGGGCATGACCACGGCGGCGGCGAAACCGAGCCCCACGGCCATACCCCCGGGACGCCGGATGACCACCACGACGGCGACGCTACCGGTACGACCGCGGCACCGCACCCGCACCCGCCGGGCACGCCGCCCCACGACGACGCACCGGCCAAGGCCGATGCGCATGCCGGGATGGACCATGCACGCGCGGACGCCGGCAAGGCGCAGGACAACAACGCGCACGACCACCCGCCCGGCACGCCGGCCGACCATCACGCACCAGCGCCAGCGAAGACGCCCCCTACCCCGCCCGCAGAGCCCGCGCCAACCCGGGACGAAGCCCCACCGCCACCGGCGTCGAACGACGACGGCCACGACCACCAGCACTGACACCCATCCAAGGAAAACCTGCATGAAGACGACCATCACCGTTCTGGCACTGTCCCTGGCGTTCGCACTGCCGACCGCCGTCCACGCACAATCCGGCGCGGACCATGCGCACGCGCCGGCCTCTGTCGCTCAGGCTATCGATGTCCCCGAGGCCGCCAAGGCCCCCGTGTCCGTAGTCGATGCATTCGGTGCCGCGCTGGAGGCCTCCGATTTCGGTCAGGTCGAGGCGCTGCTCGATCCGGCCGTGATCATTCTCGAAACCGGCGGCGCCGAACGCAGCCGCAGCGAGTATCTCGGCCACCACGCGAAGTCGGATGCCAAGTTCCTGTCCGGCACCCATTCGCAGCTGACCCACCGCACGGCGCGGGTGGATGGCGACACCGCCTGGGTCGCCAGCGAGCGGGAACTGCACGCCAGCAAGGACGGCAAGCCGATGACGCTGTCGAGCACCGAGACCATGGTGCTTGCCAATACCGCCGAAGGCTGGCGGATCGTCCACATCCACTGGTCGTCGCGACCGAAGAAGTGAGGGCATCACGATGAACGCGCACACCCGGATCGTCTGCACAACCCTGGCCGCCTTAGCGCTCGGCGCCTGCAGTCCACGCGCTGACAGCGGCGCCGCGGCGGCGCCGGAAGAGGTTGCCGCCCCGACTCACTCCGCCCCTGCGGCCGCGGCGCAAACCGAGCCCGCAACTCCGGCCGACGCTGGCACCCACGAGGGTGCCGAAACCCGCCAGATGGTGGTGCACAAGAGTGCGACGTGCGGCTGCTGTGAGCTGTGGGTCGAGCACATGCAGGCGGCCGGGTTCCAGGTCGAAGTGCGCAACACCGAAAACCTGGGACCCATCAAGGAGGAAGCGGGCGTGCCCGTCGGCAAGGGCTCGTGCCACACGGCGCAGATCGGCGGGTACTTCATTGAAGGTCACGTGCCCGCCGAGGACGTGAAGCGACTGCTCGCCCAACAGCCCGATGCGAAGGGCCTGGTGCTGCCGGGCATGCCGGCGGGCTCGCCCGGGATGGAAATGCCCGATGGCCGGACTGAGCCGTACACCGTCGAGCTCGTGCACGCCGACGGAACGACCGCTCCGTTCGCCCAGCACGGCAACTGAAGTCCCGCACGCCAACCGCAGCACGTACACCGGAAGCCCCTCGCCGGGCTTCCGGAGAGTTCCACCGCCGGAGGACACGTGTCAGGGCTGGCCTCCGGATTTCCGCAACCCTGACCCAACAGGAGTCCACCACCATGAGCCACCACCTCACCCAGGCTGTACGGGACTGCATCGCAGCCTGCAACGACTGCGCGACCGAGTGCGGCAACTGCTTCAGCCACATGGTCGGAAACGAGAGCCCAAACGACTGTCCGGCCTGCTGCATCGAATGCGCGGCGATCTGCCGACTGTGCGCCGATGCCCTGGCGCGCAACAGCCCGTTTGCCAAGGAGATCTGTGAGCTGTGCGCCAAGGTGTGCGCATGGTGCGCCGAACAGTGCGCCGCCCACGACATGGACCACTGCCAGCGGTGTGCAGAAGTCTGCCGTCGCTGCGCAGATGCCTGTCGCGCCATGGCCTGATCGCCCCTACCGCAAACAGGAGAGTCCAATGAGCAAGTACGTCCGCTTCGGGGTGATGATCGCCACCTCGACCCTCGTCATGTTCGGCCTGATGTACCTCCACACCTACCAGGCCGACCACCTGTCTTTCTCCGAGACCCGCGCTTACATGGCGCTGATCATGGGGGCGGCCATGGCGGTGGTGATGCTGCTTTTCATGCTTCACATGTACGAGGACCGGCAGAAGAATGCCGCAATCGTCATCGCTGCGGTGGCGCTGTTCGCGGGCGCGCTGTGGCTGGTCCGCAGCCAGCGGACGGTCGACGACGTGTCCTACATGCGGGCCATGATCCCGCACCATTCGATCGCCATCCTCACCAGCGAACGGGCACGGATCCGCGACCCGCGCGTACGGGCACTGGCCGATGAGATCATCGAGGCACAGCGCCGGGAGATCGCCGAGATGAAACGGCTGATCGTCGAACTGGAACGCGCCCCTGCCAAACCGTAGGGCGAAGCCGGCCATGAGTAGCGATGCGCCGTACCCCGTTGCGGAGAGTTGGCAGACCCGCTGCGGAACTTCCAGCCCATCGGAAGTTCCGAAGCGGATGCACTACTTGGTGTGCGGGGCCCTGGTCTCGATTTCCTTAAGCTGCGCGGCCTTCATCTCGGCCGCCAGGGCCTTCAAATCCGGGTTCTGCCCATGCTTCGCATAGGCATCGATCATCTTGATCGCCTGCCCGTGATGCATGGTCATCATCATCGCGAAGTCCTTGTCGACATTGCCGCTCATCTCCATCGGCATCTTCATTCCGGCCGACATGATGTCGTGCAGTTGCATCGGCCCCGCGCTGTGGCCCTTCATGCTGGACATGTCATGACGCTCCATCTCCTGCCCCGGTGCTTTCGCGTCATGGGCACTGACGCCGAGGGGCCGCAACGCCAAAGACGCGAGCGTGAAGAGGGGTATTTCGAATAGTCCTCATCCCATTGTGCAAGAGGCGGCGCTTCAGCCTGAATTTGTGATTCAGCCGATGAAGCATAGGTAAGAGGCCCA
>MIDV01000147.1 GCA_001830245.1 Lysobacterales bacterium RIFOXYA1_FULL_69_10
GAGCGCGGCAAGCCGAGCGCGAATGCCAGCAGCCCGGCAGCGCCGGCGCACAGCGGCAGCCAGATGCCCTGCTGTGGCGCCAGCGTCCACAGCAGGGCCGCGCCGATCAACAGCGAACTGCCGAGCAGGCCGCAGGCGAGCAGCTCGTGCTGGCGCTGGGCGTTCTCGTGCAGCAGCTTGAGCGCGACGGGATCGCTCAGCGCACGCTGTTCGCCGCGGCCGATCTGGCGCAAGGCGTCGCGTACCAGCTCGGGAAAATCCGGGGCGTGGTGCAGCCATTCGGGCAGCCGCTTGCGCATGTCGCGCAGGGTGCGCAACGGGCTGTAGCGCTCGCGCAGGATGCGCTTGAGCACCGGATGCGCGACCGCCCAGATGTCGATCTCCGGGTCGAGCATGCGGCCGACGCCCTCGATGTTGAGCAGGGTCTTCTGCAGCAGGATCAGCTGCGGCTGCAGGGTCAGCTCGAAGCGGCGCGCGGTCTGGAACAGCTTCACCACCAGCTCGGCCAGCGAGATCTGCGACAGCGGGCGGGTGAAGTACGGCTCGCACACGGTGCGCACCGCCGCTTCCAGCTCATCCAGCCGCACGTTGGCCGGCATCCAGCCGGCAGCCACGTGCAGTTGCGCGATGCGTGCGTAATCGCGCTCGAACAGTGCGATGAAGTTCTGCGCCAGCCAGTACTGGTCGGCTTCCGGCAGCGAACCCATGATGCCGAAGTCCAGCGCGATGAAGCGCGGTTCGCCGGTGTGCGTCGGGTCGACCCAGATGTTGCCGGGGTGGGCGTCGGCGTGGAAGAAGTTGTCGCGGAACACCTGCTCGTAGAACACCCGCACGCCCTTGGCGGCGAGCACCTTGCGGTCGAGCCCGGCGGCGTCGATCGCGGCGATGTCGTCGCTGCTGATGCCGTACACGCGCTCCAGCGTCAGCACGCGCGCACTGGTCAGTTCCCAGTGCACCGCCGGCACGTACAGGTCCGTGCCGCTGGCGAAGTTGCGCTTGAGCAGGCTGGCGCTGGCGCCTTCGCGCTGCAGGTCCAGCTCGTTCTCCAGCATCTTCTCGACTTCGGCCACGACGTCCAGCGGGCGGATCTTGTCGGCGTTCGGATGCCAGCGTTGCGCCAGCTCGCCGAGCGAACGCAGCAGCTTCACGTCGCGGGCGATCTGCGCGTCGATGCCGGGACGCAGCACCTTCACCACCACCTCGCGGCCGTCGTGCAGGGTGGCGGCGTGCACCTGGGCGATCGAGGCGGAGGCCAGCGGGGTTTCGTCGAATTGGGCGTATAGACGGCCAATCGGGTATTTCAGTTCCTGCTCGACGATCGCGCGCGCCTCGCTGCCCGGGAACGGCGCCACCTGATCCTGCAGCAGCGCGAGCTCGTCGGCGATGTCGGCCGGCACCAGGTCGCGCCGGGTCGACAGCACCTGGCCGGCCTTGACGAAGATGGGCCCCAGTTCGGTCAGCGCATGGCGCAGGCGCGCACCGCGCGGCAGGCCGCGGATATCGGTGCGCGGGCGCGCCACCAGCGGGCGCAGCAGCTTGAGCGGACGGTACAGGTGGGTGTCGTCGACCAGTTCGTCGAGCCGGTACGCCAGCAGCACCGAGGCAACCCGCAGCAGGCGCGGCACCACCTTCAGCGGCGTCACGCGGCGCTGCCCTGCAGGCGCTGCATGAGTCGTTGCACGCGCGATTCCAGCCGCTCGCTGCGCTCGCGCACGTCGTCCACGCCGTCCAGGAACCCTTCGACCTCGCCTGGCGCCATCGCCACGCGCGCCTCGTCGCGCAGCCAGTCGACGGTGTCATCGGTGAGGTGGCCGGCGGTTTCGCGGGCGCGGGCGAGGCCCTTGCGCACGGCCCTGGCCAGCGGCACGCCGAGCACGTCCCCGAAGCTGCGCGCGAACGCTTCCTCGAAATCCGGGGCGAACTTGCCGGCCAGCTTTTCCAGCCGTCGCGCCAGCTCGGCGTCGCCGGCGATCTCCACCTTGCCCGGCGCGATGCCGTCGTCGTCGCGGCGCAGCAGCATCGCCAGCAGGCTGCCCGGCGTGGCGGCGACCTTCAACTGGCTGTCGTCTTGCGGCGGCCCGACTCTCAGGCTCGCACCATCGACGGTGACGGCCAGCGCAAGCTCCGGTCCGCGCAGGTGCAACTGCACGCAACGGCCGTTCAACGCGGCCAGCTTCTGCTGCGTGTCCGGGTCCAGCGACAAGGTGTGGTTCAGCGCGGTTTCCAGCGCACGGCCGGCGAGCTTGCGCAGCGGTTGCGGCAACCAGGAGTTGGGAGTGGCGGCGTTCATCCGGCGATTGTAGCCCGCCGGCCGGGTTCAGACCTCCGCGGCGCCGGGGAAACCCAGCTGGCGCCAGGCTTCGTAGACGGCCACGGCGACCGTGTTCGACAGGTTCAGGCTGCGGCTGTCCGGGCACATCGGCAGGCGCAGGCGTTGCGGCGGGGGTATCGCGTCGAGCACGTCGCCCGGCAGGCCGGCGGTCTCGCAGCCGAACAGCAGGGCGTCGCCGCCGGCAAAGCGCACATCGACGTGGGCGACCCGGCCGCGGGTGGTGAAGGCGAACACGCGCGGCGTGCCGAGCGCGCCGAGGCAGCTGGCCAGGTCGTCGTGCACGGCGACGCTGGCGTACTCGTGGTAGTCCAGTCCGGCGCGGCGCAACCGGGCATCGTCGAGCTCGAAACCGAGCGGCCGGATCAGGTGCAGCGCGGCGCCGGTGTTCGCGCACAGGCGAATCACGTTGCCGGTGTTCGGCGGGATCTCGGGACGGAACAGGATGACGTGCAGCATCCCGCCATTATCGCGTGTCCATGCCGATCCGCGTCGAATGCTCAACCGCCGATCTGCGGGCAGACCACGCCGTCCGGTGGCAGGGCGCAACTGGTTGGCGCGGCCAGCAGGATGGCGCCGACGCTGCCGTTGGTGGCGAGCTGCACGGAGGCCGGGGTGGCCGTCACCATCGCGCCGAGGATCAGCCCGCAGACCGCCAGGCAGGCGATGAACAGGCCGCGCAACATCAAGGTCTCGAATTTCATGGTCATGTCTCCGATGAGTGAGTGGAAGTCCCTGCACCCCCGATACAGCAATCCACGTGCCAAGCATTGTGCGTATCACAAGTAGTTGATTTTATTGGCACATGGCGGCGAGTTCGGCGACCGGAAAATTGTCCGCGGACAGCCGTCCGCCCGCCATCGGACAGCCGGACACACCGCCGCCAGCACCGGTTCGACCGTGTCGCAAGTCATTTGCGATGGCTGCGTAGCGCCGCTAGCCTCCGTGGGACTTATCCGTGAAACAGGGGGTTCACCGTGACAAAGAAGCCACTCGTCCTGCTCATCGCCGGCCTGCTCACCCTGGCCGGCGGCGTACCGTTGGCGCTGGCCGCTCCCGCTCCCGATGCCGTTGTCGCGACCGCGGCAACACAGCAGATCCCCGAACTCGCCTACACCCGCTTCACCCTGCCGAACGGGTTGACCGTGGTGGTGCACGAGGATCACAAGGCGCCGGTGGTGGCGGTGAGCGTGTGGTACCACGTCGGTTCGTCGTACGAGCCGAAGGGCAAGACCGGTTTCGCGCACCTGTTCGAGCACCTGATGTTCCAGGGTTCGGAGAACCACAAGGACGAGTTCTTCAAGCCGTTCGAGCTGGCCGGCGCCACCGACCAGAACGGCACCACCTGGCTGGACCGCACCAACTATTTCGAGACGGTGCCGACCAGCGCGCTGGACATGGCGCTGTGGATGGAATCGGACCGCATGGGCCACCTGCTCGGCGCGATCGGCCAGGCCCAGCTCGACGAACAGCGCGGCGTGGTGCAGAACGAGAAGCGCCAGGGCGAGAACCAGCCGTACG
>MIDV01000148.1 GCA_001830245.1 Lysobacterales bacterium RIFOXYA1_FULL_69_10
GGCTTCCAGGTCCGCCGCGCCGTCCCCTCGATCCAGGCGCGCAGCGTCGGGCCGTTCGTGTTCGTCGACCACATGGGGCCGGCGGTGTTCGAGCCAGGCACCGGCATCGACGTCCGGCCGCACCCGCACATCGGGCTGGCCACGGTGACGTACCTGTGGTCGGGCACCATCCGCCATCGCGACACGCTGGGCAGCCTGCAGGACATCACCACCGGCGACGTCAACTGGATGACCGCCGGGCGCGGCATCGCGCATTCCGAGCGCACGCCCGACACGCTCCGCGCGGGCCCGCATCCGCTGCACGGGATGCAGACCTGGGTGGCGCTGCCGCGCGGTGCCGAGGAGGCCGAGCCGGCGTTCCACCACCACCCTGCCGCGACGATCCCGCAGCAGCGCCGCGATGGCGCGTGGCTGCGTGTCGTCGCCGGGCGCGGCTTTGGCGAGGAGTCGCCGGTGGCGGTATTCGCCGACACGCTGTACGTGGCCATCGACCTGGAGCCGGGTGCGGAACTGGCCATCGACGACAGCCATCGCGAGCGGGCGCTCTACGTGCTGGAAGGCCAGGCGCAGCTGGACGGCGCCGACCTCCCGGAAAAGCACCTGGTGCTGCTGGACGATGGCGGCCGGCCGCGGCTGCGGGCGCTGACGCCGCTCAAGGCGATGCTGCTGGGCGGCGAGCCGCTGGATGGGCCGCGGCACCTGTGGTGGAACTTCGTGTCCAGCTCGAAGGAGCGGATCGAGCAGGCCAAGCAGGACTGGGTGGCAGGCCGGTTCGGCCACGTGCCGGGGGACGACGAGTTCATTCCGTTGCCGGAGCGGTAGGACGACCGCTCGTCGGTTTCTTCAGAAACTGAATCGGGATGATTTGTCAATCCCCCGTGAGTGGACTATGTTGCGCCTGCAACACGTGCGCAACGCACGGGGACGATGTAGATCAACCCAGGGGGAAATCGATGAAGATGTCGGCACGAAGCTTGCCGTTTCTGCTGCTGCTCGGGGTCGCGGCGCAGGCACAGGCCCAGGATCCCAACGCGTGCCCGCAACTGCCGGTCGATTCGGGTCTGGCATGGCAGCACCAGGCAGCAGGCGATTCGGAGTTCTGTCGCGCGCTGCGCGAAGACGGCAGCGAGGCGTTCGGGATGGTGATCGGACGCGACTCGCCGTTCGAACCCAACCGCGGCAACCGCGAAGAGACGGGCCGGATCGACGGCCGTGAGGTGCAGTGGTACCGCGCCGAGCTGGCCCTCAAGCCGGGCGTGGAGGCACGCGAGACGCTGGTGGAACTGCCGGACGGTCGCGTGGCGCACATCTGGCTGCAGGCCGGATCGGCGGAGGCACTGGATACCGCGTTCGGACAGGCCGAAGGGCTTCGTTTCGGGGCACGGCGCGATACGCAGGTGGCGGCCGGGGAGTAAGCCGCTCGCTGGGTGCCTGGAAAATAAGGAAGGGCCATGTCGTGGGACATGGCCCTTCTTCTTTCCAAGGTGCGAACTCGCCGCCACGGTCAAGATGGGTCCCGGCTTTCGCCGGGACGACGACCTGGAGAATCCCGGCAGATGGGTGAACCGTTGAGCGTCTCCTGCCTCCCTTCGCGCGCAGCGTAAGGGAAGCATCAGCGCGCGGGATTTCGACCCTAGAACCGGCCTTCCTGGAAATCCACGAACGCCTGCATCAGCTCCTGGCGGGTGTTCATGACGAACGGGCCGTGGCGCGCGACGGGCTCGCGCAGCGGGCGGCCGGCGACCAGGATCACGCGGGCACCCGTGTCGCCGGCACGCAGCGCGAGTCGGTCGCCGCCGCCGAGCACGGCCAGCGTCTGGGACGGCAGCGCGCGCGCGTCCTCACCCTCGCCCACCGCGACGTCGCCCTCGTAGGCATAGGCGAACACGTTGTGCCCTGCCGGCAGTGTGTACTCCCACGACGCCCCGGCCTGCAGCGCGATGTCCAGGTACAGCGGCTCGGTGGCCGGCTGCGCGATCGGACCTGTCACGCCGTCGACCTCGCCCGCGATCACCTTCACCGATACGCCGGGGGCGGGCTCGACCTGTGGGATGCGGTCGGGCGCGAACTCCTGGTAGCGCGGCTCGGTCATCTTCTCGCGGCCGGGCAGGTTCACCCACAGCTGGAAGCCGCGCATGCGTCCTTCCTCCTGCTCGGGCATCTCCGAATGCACCAGCCCGCGGCCGGCGGTCATCCACTGCACGCTGCCGGGCACCAGCACGCCCTCGTTGCCGTGGTTGTCCTTGTGGCGCATGCGGCCGTCGAGCATGTAGGTCACGGTCTCGAAACCGCGATGCGGGTGCTCGGGGAAGCCGGCCAGGTAGTCCTCGGGACGGTCGGTGCCGAACTCGTCCAGCATCAGAAACGGGTCGAGGTCCGGCAGCTGCGGGCTGCCGATCACACGTGTCAGCTTGACGCCGGCGCCATCGGACGCGGGCATGCCGCGCACGGTGCGGGTGATGCGGGCGGCGGGGGCGATGGCGTTCATCGGCAGGCTCCTGTCAGGCGGGCGCCACATGGGCAGGCCACAAGGATGGTGCCGCCCGGCAGCGACGCCAGCCGGCATGGGCGCAAACCTGTGTTCCATGCCGGAAACGAAGGCGCGGCGTCACCACCGGTCCGGCATACGCCGGGTTGCGTTACCTGCGGGTCAAGCGCCAGCAACGGTGGATGCGCGGGTTGCGTTCGAAGTCCGGCGGGATGGTGGACGGCGAGATGTCCTCGACGTGCGCGAACTCCGACACCGCGGCCTCGTCCAGCTTGAAGCGGCGGAAGTTGTTGGAGAAGTACAGCACGCCCTCGCGCGCCAGCCGGGCCACGGCGGCGCGCAGCAACGGGACGTGCGCGGCCTGGATGTCGAAGTCGTCGGCCCGTTTGGAGTTGGAGAACGTCGGCGGGTCGCAGAACACCAGGTCGTACTCGGCGGTGTCGGCCTGCAGCCAAGCCAGTGCATCGGCCTGCACCAGCCGATGGCGGGCGCCGCCGAATCCGTTTTCCTGCAGGTTGTCCGCGCACCACTGCAGGTAGGTGGCCGACAGGTCGACGGTGGTGGTCTGCCGCGCGCGCCCCGCTGCGGCGTGCACGGTGGCCGCGCCGGTGTAGCCGAACAGGTTGAGGAAGCGGGTGTCCTCGGCTTCTTCCGCGATGCGCAGGCGCAGCGGGCGGTGGTCCAGGAACAGGCCGGTGTCGAGGTAGTCGAACAGGTTCACGCGCAGGCGCACGTCGCCCTCGCGCACCACCAGCATGCCCTGCCCCGTGCGCGCGCCGCCGACGTCGGCGTACTTGCTGCCGCCCTTGCCGCGGGCGCGGGTCTTGAGCGCGACGCGCTCGCGCGGGACCGCGAACACCTCGCGCGCGGCGGCCATCAGCTCACCCAGGCGACGGCGCTGGTCGGCCTCGGGCACGGTGGCGGGCGCGGCGTATTCCTGCACGTGCAGCCAGGCGTCGGATTCGTCGCCATCGGCAGGCTGGTAGACGTCGATGGCGGCCGAGTATTCCGGCAGGTCGGCGTCGTAGGCGCGGTAGCAGGTGACGCCCTCGCGCTGGCGCCAGGCCTTGAGCTTGCGCAGGTTGCGGCGCAGGCGGTTGGCGACCATCTGCGCGCCGTCGCTGAGGGTCGGCGCCGCTTGCTTGCCGTCTCCGCTGTCTGCACCCTCGCGGCGGGCCGGGGCGATCGGGTCGCACACGATCAGCGTGCACTCCAG